>DASXEX010000035.1:0-17215 GCA_036489905.1 Saccharimonadales bacterium (SeqCode) | reverse complement strand
TTCACGTTTCGCTTTAATCGACGGAAGTCTAAATCGAGAGGACAGCTTTTCTACAGACTGGTTCAGCAAGCGCTAGAGGTAAAACCGGCTCCTCTCTCAAGTATCAAGGAATTTTAGTGGTGTTAAGTGCATAGCCAAGTTTGCTTTTTACCGAACCTGCCACTACCTTAACGACAGACAAGAGTTCGTTGATAATCTCACCCTCTAACTCCAACAAGGACGATATGTGTTCTTTCGGCGTCACGACGATGTGTACCGGCCAGTAAGGCCTGGTGTGATGGTAGGCCAGCACATGCTCAGTTTCTTTAACAATCTTTACAGGAATTTTCCTGGGAATAATTAAATCGCAGTAGATGTCATTTCCGATATATGTAGACATATTCTCTCGCCCGACACTCTTTTTCATTTACTATATGGAAGTGGTGCCCCCGAGAGGAGTCGAACCTCTAGCTTCTCCTTAGGACGGAGTTGTTTTATCCATTGAACTACAGGGGCGGTTGGCGCCGCTAGGCGCAGGAAATATCAATAGTACTTGCCATAGCTGACAGCTTCGTGGGTAAGTTGGTAGTCGTGAACTTGATCACTGCCGAACCAGAGTTTGATTTCGTTGGCAGCCTCGCCAGCATTTTCACTGGCATGGAATAGATTGTGAATCGCGCGCTTTTCAGCATTGGCAATAGACGGACTGTCGACCGAATAATCACCGCGGATGGTGCCGACGGCGGCTTTGAACGGCAACGTATTACCGGCGAGCTTACGCACCATCTCGATGGCCTGCATGCCCTCGACCACCATACAAACCACCGGACCGGACGTCATGTACGAAACCAAACTTTCTGTGACTTCACGGCCGAGTACAGCTTTATCTTCGCTCCCCAAAACTTCTTTGGCAGAAACGTCGAGATTGTCAAAGCCGGTGAGACTCTTCTCGCCGAGGCGCTGTACCCACGCTTCATCGCTCATCGGATAATGGCGGCTCGCTAAATCTTTGTCGGCCTGCACCATTTTCAGCGCCACGACTTTCAAGCCAGCTTTTTCGAGCCGCCCGATAATATCACCGACCAGCCCGCGCATCACGCCGTCGGGTTTAACCATACAAAATGTGCGTTGAAATTTAACAGGCTGCAACGCCGGGTGTAAATCACTCATATATTCTATAAAATCCTTTCTTAACTTTTCCCCTATTGTACCAAAAGATTCGGCGGTAGCCAATGTAGTGACACGTCGCACAATGTTATAATTAACATATGCAGTTCGCTCGCGCCAAAACCGATTTTCTGGAGTATTTGGAGATCGAGCAGAACCGCTCGCAGAAGACGATTGCCAATTACGACCACTATTTGACGCGGCTGGTTGATTTCGCGGGCGAGATAAAAATCAGCGACATTGACGCCGAGTTGATTCGCAAATGGCGACTGTGGCTGGCTCGGCTCGGCACCAACACGTCCGACGAGCTACAAAAAGTGACGCAGAATTATCACTTGATTGCCCTGCGCGCGTTTCTGCGTTTTTGCGCCAAGCGCGACATTCCGGCGCTCACCGCGGACAAAATTGAGCTGGCGAGCACCAAGCGCAAGCAAGTCACATTCCTGAACGAAGACGAGCTCGAGCGGCTTTTCAAGCAACCAAACACGACCACATTGCCCGGACTGCGCGACCGCGCGATTTTGGAACTATTATTCAGCAGCGGGCTGCGCGTCAGCGAGCTGGTCGGGCTCGACCGTGAACGTATTAACCTGAAGCGGCGCGAATTTATGGTGCGCGGCAAGGGCCAAAAAGACCGGCCGATTTTCATCAGCCCCGAAGCCGCCAAATGGGTCGAACATTATTTAAGCAAGCGCGAAGACAACACGCGGCCGCTGTTCGTGCGCTATAGCGGCAGCAAAAAAGTTGATTTGAGCGGCAACTTCCACCGGCTGACCGCGCGCAGCGTGCAGCGGATGGTCGGACGCGATGCTTTGCTGGCCGGCATCACCAAGCACGTCAGTCCACACACGTTGCGTCACAGTTTCGCGACGGATTTGTTGATGAACGGTGCCGACTTGCGCAGCGTCCAGGCCATGCTCGGCCACAGCAATATTTCGACCACGCAAATTTACACCCACGTTACCGACCCGCATTTGAAAGCCGTACACGAAAGGTTTCACAATTCACCGAAGTAAAGTGTGAACACAAAACTTGTGCAATACGCACCAAGTAATCTCCGGAAAATGGGCTTCTGGCGGTTACTGCTGCTGGCACATGACGTTGTTCGGATCAGCATCTTCAATATCGCCAGGAATGCTAAAGTAATTTGGCGCTACCTCGAAGCGTTTGCACAGCGCGCCGTTAGTTTCGATAGCGTCGTCTGGAATTAGATTACTCGACGTGGTTAACGGAAGGTGCACCAGGATGCGCCTAAGCACGCCATTCGCGTTGCCGGTCACATCGACAGTTGCCTGCGCGCCAGTTATTGTCAGCGCGTTGCCGCCTTGGCCGTAAACCTGAATCGTCACGTTGCTCTGCGAGTACAGCGAATTTAGGCGCAAGGAAAAACTCTTCGAATTCGCACTCGCCAAGCCGGTAACGGTAGCTGTGCACTTCGTTTTCTGCGTGATCTTCCGGTTAGCGTTGGCAGCGCAGGACGTCGCGGCGGCTACATTCGCCTGACCTTTTTGGCTGTAGGGCAAGCCTGCGCCACCGCCCGACTTTTGTGGCTCGAAAAATGCCGTAAGTGTTTTGCTTTCCAAACTGCCAGCGCCAACGCCACCGGTCAGCGTTCCGTTGGTCGGTACCGCATCCATGCGCAACACGCCATAGCCGCACGTCCATCCTGTTGCTGTCGCCGGACTAAAGGTTTGATTAGTTGATCCTGGGCAGCTCGATAAATTGCTGTCTGGATTCGTAGCAGGCGACCAAGTAATTTGGATTTTGTGGATAGTAGCCGACGCGGTAATCGGCACCACCTTTGACTGATCGCCTACGTCGTTATACTGGAGCGTGGTTACGGCCGGATCGACCAGCAAACAGGTATACGATACATTGTGCGCGGAATCGAGCGACACGCCATTTTTGTTTGCAGGCGGTACCGGATAGTTCTCGTTGTAGGCGCCCGTAGTAACGTCAGTCGTACAACTCGTTTTTGGCGGAATTCCGGCGGGTGTGTTAAGGTCGGCCAAAATAACACTTCGCGCATCGTTCACTCCGCTTTCGGCCGCGTAAAACGCCTGCGTGCTGAGCTGCTGGTCAAGCGTATTGCTCTGCTCGCGCCGAGAGATCATGGCGAAACCAATCACGATCAGGCTCACCACAATCATCGTTACCATCGTGATCAGAATGGCAGCCGCACCAGCCTGCCGTTTGTCGACTTCTTTGATAGTGATTTTTGTGCCTGTCATTTTATCTTCCCTCATCATATCATAAGCATTAATTGGCAATACGCTGCTCTACAACTGTGTTCAATTCCGCCGTGGCGCAAAACTGTACGCCCACCCAATTGGCGTGACAGGTGGCGTCCGGCGCCGCCGCGCCAAGCGTATTGCCGGACGGGCTGTAGAGAAAGGCATCGCCGCCATATGCTACGCGGACATCTACGCTATACAAATCCGTGTTACCAATTTTGCTCACGCTTAGTTTGGATAAGCGCATATTCGGGTCGAGCAATTCCGTACCGGTGGCCGACGACTTATTGATTGTCTGAATGGTCTTGCCGGGATTGCAGCGGGTAGGCGTGTCCATCAGCAAGGCGTGATGCGTCTGACTACCGGTAGGATTGCTGGAAATTTCATCGCCAAGCAGGTAGCGGTAGCGCGTGTTGTCGATGCAAAAATAGTACGAGGTGTTCGGGTTTGAACCAGGAGTGTTCGTCACCGTGCCGCCATTAAACTGGATCGCTTGCGAAATATTTTCCAGGACACTGCGTGCCACATTTTGTGTGTTCGATTGCGTAACGCCCTTGTAGAATGCCGCGTTGAATTGCAATATTCCCTCGGCGATCAACAGCAATATTACCGAAAACACCGTCGTGGCGATCAATAGTTCGATAATGGTAAAGCCGCCGCCGCGGGTTTTGCCCGAGCTTGGTTGGCGGCGATGTGACTTCTGTTTTGGCGTTGAAAGTTTAAAATTAATCATCATAAATCCTATTGATACAGCCTATATACCATTTGCTCTTGCGCCTTGCCGCTGGCACCCGCGCCATACCATTGCGCCACGATAGTGTACAAATAACTATTGGCAATCGGGTTGCCGCAATGACCCGTGCTAATACAGCCTTTGATACTCAGCGTATATGTGACTGCGGTGCTGCCGGCCGGAGGTTGGCTGCCAGAGTTATCCTGAACGCACTGGGCGGCGGGTGTGTTGGGAGCTGTCCAGTTGATTTGACTGCCTTGGTACATGCAGAATTTACTTGTGGTGAAGACGGGCGATTGTGAATCTGCCGAAGCAACGGAGCGCAATTGCTCGATCTGGCTCTCGATCAGCTGTAACCCTGCGGCATGCTCCTGCGAATTGAGCACGGCGTTCTGGCTGTTGCGCGTCGTCAGGAACGCGCCGGCGAGCACAAGGCTAATTATTGCCATAGCGATGAGCACCTCTATTATCGTATCGCCCGCTTGCGCCAAATGCCTCATCAGCAATTCCTTCCATTTTTGATTTGTAGTGTCACTGCCAGATTACTGCCATTGCTGCCGATGGTAATTAAGCCTGACTGATCCGTACTGCCGCTGGCGAAGCAAATTTGCACGCCGCCGTTCGGATTTTCTTGCGAGCCCTCCGACTTCAGGTTGCTATCAATCGCATCCACGGCATCTACTGATCTTTGCGGCGGCGCGCTACGGTTTACCGGATACACATCAATCTGCTGCGAGCCCGACAGCAGATTGCCGCCAGTGCCATACGACCCGAGACTGCTGATAAACGCCACCGCGCCGATATTATTCCCGCCGCCAGTCATGCTCACTACGGTCAAGCCATTGTCCAACGTGCCCGGAACGCTCGCATCAGGGATTGAGCTATTGGCTGATGTCGTACCCGGCGCAATCGCCGTCGGCGTGGCTGCCGCAAGCGTAGTTACTTGATTGCCGTTGCCATCTTCTTGTAAACCGGCAATCGGGTAGGCTATATATTCCTGCGGGTTGCTTTTTACGTCAAACTGCAACACCTTGCCGAGGAAAATGCAGCCGGTGTTCGAACCCTGGTCACTGCCGCCCGCTCCTGGTGGTTGGATATCCAAATTGCCCGAGGCGCCAACCTTGCACGTAAAATTGCCCGTGTTTTGATAATCGCCCGCCGCGACTTGGTCGATGGTCTGCTGAATCTCGGACTGGACGTCGTTGATCGCCTGATGAAACTCCGCCCTACCTTGCTCGCCGCTCACTGCTATCGCCGCAATTACAAACAGCAGGCCAGTTACCGCCAAAACAATCAGCGTCTCGACAATCGTAAATCCACGCTGTTGGCGTGCTTGCTTCATGGCTTTCAGTATACCATAAGCGTTGTGGGTTTTATCCGGGAAAATGATTGAGCCAGTCGACGAAATGGCTGCCAAATAGTTCGATAATAACGGCGGCGGTAAGCAAAAACGGCCCGAACGGAATAAGCGTTTTTTTATTTGCCTTGGCGGTGATGAGCAACGGCAGACTCACGAGCGTGCCGAGCAACGATGCTATAAACAGTAGCAGCAAGCTGCGTATCGGGCCGCCGATCAAAATTCCCAGCACAATTCCGAGCTTAACGTCGCCGCCGCCGATCCACTCGCCGCGCGAAACTTGGTACAAGACAAGAAATAGCCCGCTGGCAATTGCCACTCCCCAAACGGCCAAACCAAGCGCCGCCCAGCCGCCATGAAAAAATATCAGCGTCGCGAGCAACTCCACAACTGCCAGCCCAATCAGCGGAAACACAATCCTGTCCGGCAGCAAAAACCACCGCAAATCATAGACAGCCAGCGCCACAAAACCAACAAGAAATGCCAGGAAGAAGTAAAACTGCATCAACCCAAGCCCGTGCAAACCAGCCGGCCAAAACAGATACGAAATGGCAAACAGCAGCGCCGTAACGAGTTCAATCGCCGGACTGTCTTCGATTTTGTGATGGCAATAGCGACACTTTCCGTGCAACCACAGCCAGCTAACCACCGGAACTAAATCTTTGGCCGCCAATTGATGATGACAATGCGGACACATCGACCGGCCGCGCCACATTGACAGCTCACGCAAGCGCGCCCGTTTACTTTTCAAAACCCTGCCGTCCGCAATTTTCTCCTGTTCGTGCAGCCGCCACACCAGCGCATTCACAAAACTCCCGAACACCAACCCCAATATCGCCAGCAACAGAACAATCATTACCGTTATAGTAGCAGAAACCGCCTGCAATTATTAAAAGAATTAGGCTGCCTCAAACTAAAACAGACTCCGTTTCCGGAGTCTGTTTTAGTTGGCGCGTTAGAGTTACTCCACTTTAGCCATCAACACATTGACGAGTGCCAGAAACACCACCAGACGACTCTATGTAATAGTAGACGGCTATGGCGCTTGGGCTAGGCGTACCGTCGCAGGCCTTACCAGTGTCCCAGTACAGTGTAGATGCTTTGGCCTTGGCCGGTCTTGATGCCGCACTAGTTACGCTGGTACTACCATTGACCTTGACGGTTGCTGTTACGCTATTGCCTCCACCAATTACGACGCTTCCAACGGAAGGAGCTATCGGAGAAGCAGGCGCAGCCCCGCCGTTGTTTGATTCATACTCAGAGAAACCACCTGCTAGTGTGGACGCGTCATTCTTGATAGTAGTGTTACGCGCGCTACGCTGGAGAGCTGGGACTGCTAGGAAGACAATCAGCAGGATCAAGGCTGCAATCGCCAAAACGATCAGAACCTCGATGATCGTGAAGCCTTTTTCACGTTTATTTAGTTTGTGCAGCATTGCAAATGCCCCCTTTGCGTTACTTTAAAAATGCTTATGATTTGATGTTACGGTGCTTTGAGCAAAAAAGCAAGTACTTTTTACACCACTGCCTTTTCGGGGATTAAAAACCGGTGAACGATTGATTGGCCAAACCGTAAATCGGCAGCAACACGGCGGCGACAATGATAAACGCCACGACACCGAGAACGACCATCAGCACGGGTTCAATAAGAGTCGAGATGGACTTAATTTCGTTGTCGACTTCGTTTTCGTAATAATCAGCGGTTTTGGCCAGCATTTTTTCAAGCGAGCCGGATTCTTCGCCAATGTGGATCATGCTCGGCACAAGCGGCAGGAAATTTGGATCGCCTTGCAGGGAGTCAGAAAGAGATTTACCGCCTTTGACTCTGTCGGCAGCCCGCCTGATTGAATGTTGGATGTGGACATTGTTGACGGCGTCCGAAGTAATTTGCAGCACTTGCAGAAGTGGCACGCCGCTGGCCACAAGCGTGGTCGCGGTGCGCGAGAAACGCGCCATGTATACCTTCATGAACAACGGGCCGATTGGCGGCACTTTCATCTTGACACTGTCAACAACCTGCTTGCCACCAAGCGTGCGCGCCCACCGCGTCCCGAAGAACCCGAACAGCACCAAAATAATAGCCACAATCCACCAGTCGTGAATCGCAAAGTCGGAAACGGCAAGCAGTATACGCGTAATCAGCGGCAAACTGGCACCGCCGGCAATGTTCGTATACATCATCTTCACCTGTGGCACCACCTTGATGATCATAAAGCCGACAACGGCAATCATCACGCACACCACGATAATCGGATAAATCATGGCGCCGCGAATCTTGCTGACAAGATCGGCGTCTTTTTCCTGTTGCACGGCCAGACGCTCCAACGCTTTGTCGAGCGTGCCCGAAGTTTCACCAGCCGCGATTAGGCTGAGATACACTTGACTGAACACTTCCGGATATCGGCTCATCGACACAGACAGCGACGAGCCGCCTTCTACATCGGCGATGATATGATTGATGATCACTTTGAATTTTTTGTTGACAGTTTGCTCGGCGACGTTGCGCAAAGACTGCACAAGCGGCAAGCCGGCGTTGATAAGCGTGGCCAGCTGGCGCGAAAATAGCACCTTATCTTTGGCGGCGACGCGGTTGAAGTGGTCCAGCAACTTACCCGAACCGCTGCCGCTAAGTGTAATCTCGAGCGGCACGAGGCCTTCTTTGTGAATCAACTTGGCCGCGGATTGTTCGTTCTCGGCCTGGACATCCGCTTTGACGCGTTGGCCGGTCGCCGGATCGCGTGCAGTGTAATTGTATGTCAGCACGGCATCAACCCCTCATCAATCTGTCTATTTCTTCCAGATCAACGGCGTAGTTGCGCGCCTCGTCGTACGTAATTGTGCCATTGTGAATGAGGCCGACAAGCGTCTTGTCCATCGACTGCATGCCGAATTCGGCGCCGGTTTGGATAACGGCCTCGAGCTGGTGGGTTTTGCCCTCACGGATGATGTTGCGTACCGCCGGCGTCGCCACCATAATTTCGGCCGCGGCAATGCGACCGCCCCCGATGGCAGGAATAAGACGCTGTGAAACAATTCCCATCAAAATATTCGACAGCTGCGAGCGGATCTGCGGCTGCTGGTGCGGCGGGAAAACGTCAATCATGCGGTCGATACTTTGCGCCGCGCCGTTTGTGTGCAATGTGGCTAGCACCAAGTGGCCGGTTTCGGCAATGGTTATGGCGCTGGCAATTGTCTCGAGGTCGCGCATCTCGCCGATGAGCACGACATCCGGATCCTCGCGAAGCGCCGAGCGCAAAGCAGCTGAAAACGAGTAGGTGTCGTAGTGCACTTCGCGCTGGACAATCACGGACTTCTTGGATCGGTGCGTGTATTCGATGGGATCTTCGATAGTGATGATGTGGTCGGCGCGCTCCTGATTGATCTTGTGGATCATCGCCGCGAGCGTCGTGGACTTGCCGGAGCCGGTCGGACCGGTGAGAAGCACCAATCCGCGCGGATAGTCGGCAAATTTATTCACGATCGGTGGCAGGCCGAGCTGCTCGATGGTCAAAATTTCGTTCGGAATCAGGCGCATCGCCGCGGCCAAATTACCGCGCTCGTGGAACGCATTGACCCGGAAGCGGCCGAGGTCGCCGAAGGCAAAGCTGAAGTCGAACTCTTTGTCCTTGAGCAAAATCTGCTTTTGGTCTTCGTCAAGAATGGCAAAAATGAGCGTCTCGACCGCTTCGTCGGTCAGCGCCTCGGCACCAGCCACGGGCGTGAGCGCGCCGTCGACGCGCAGCATTGGCGGCAAACCCACTTGCAAGTGCAAGTCGGAGCCTTTTTTCTTGACGACTTCTTCTAACAGTATTTCGATTCTCGGTTGCCCTGACATTGCCATATGCTCACCCCTTCATACTTTAAGCGCTATCGGCGGACGCCACCCGGTTAACCTCAACAAGCGTCGTTTCACCGGCGAGCGCCTTCAAATACCCGTCTTCACGCATCGTTACCATACCCTCACCTTGAGCTTTCTTTTGGATGTCACTGCTGGTCGCTCGCTTTAAGATTAACTCCTGAATTTGTTGGCTGACACTAAAAACCTCGTATACACCCAGGCGGCCCTTGTACCCACCAGGGGTGTCGGGAGTGTCTTTGCCCTTGACTAAAGTATAAGCTTTATCGGTACGAAGTGGCAAGGTTTTGTAGCCAAGATCGTTTGCCACCTTCGCTCGCTCGCCGTCATTGGCTGGCAACAAATGGCCAATCGTCTCTTTAATGGCCGCCGTTTCGACAACGTCGGACTGATACAGCTCGTGCTGCTCTCCCACCCGGCGCACCAAACGCTGGCCGATGACCGTGTGCACTGTGCTGGCAATGAGGAACGGCTCGACGTTCATATCAAGCAAACGCGGCAAAATCCCGGCCGCTGAGTTGGTGTGCAACGTACTGAACACCAAGTGACCAGTAAGGCTAGCCTGCACCGCCAGCTCGGCTGTGTCGGCATCACGAATTTCGCCGACCATCACCACATTCGGATCCTGTCGCAAAATAGAACGCAAGCCGGTCGCAAACGTCAAGCCAACGTCAGGATTTACCTGGATTTGGTTAACACCGTCCATCTTGTATTCAACCGGATCTTCAAGCGTGACGATATTAATGGAGTCGTCCTTGATTTCCTGCAGGAGCGCGTACAAGCTGGTCGACTTGCCGGAACCAGTCGGGCCGGATGTGAGCACCATGCCGTTGCTGCGCGTCAACCCTTCACGAATGAAACGCAAGCTTCGGCCGCGGTAGCCCATGTCTTCGAGCCTCATGCTGGTGCCAGTTTTGTCGAGCAATCGAATGACTACTTGTTCGCCCCAAACTACCGGCGAAATCGCGATACGCAAATCAATCGGCTTGCCACCAACTTTGATGGTAAACTCGCCGTCCTGCGGGATACGGTGTTCGTCAATTTTCAGATTGGCCAAAATTTTGATGCGCGAAACCAGCGGCGGCTCGGTACTTTTGGGCAACTTCATAACCTCGCGCAACACGCCGTCGATACGGCAGCGGATTTTGAGGCCGTCCTCGAGCGGCTCGATATGCACGTCGCTCGCGCGGTTGCGGGCCGCAAAATCCAGAATGGTCGACAACGCCTTGCTAATCGGCGAGTCCTGCACGATGGTCTTGATGCTTCTATTGCCGGGAACCGGCTGGCCAGCACCGCCGTTCTTTGAGCCTAAATCTTCAGCCACTTCGTTGCCGATAGCGCTGATGGCGCCCACTACATCACTCGAAATATTCGCCTGATATTGCTTGAGTACGCTGCGGATGCCCGCCTCGGACGCGGCATATACTTTTAGCGGCCGGTTGACTTTGTTGCTCAAAAAATCCACCGCTTGCACGTTGTCGGCGTCAAGCATCGCCACCGCCAGCCTATGCTGCATTTCGCCCAGCGGCACCGCCATATATCGCTCGGCAACTTCCTGCGGCAATAGATCCAAAATCTTGGGGTCAACGCGCGTACTCATCAGGTTGACGTATGGAATTTTAGTAACATCCGCGACGGTTTTGGTCAGCTCTTCTTCGGAAACGTGGCCGTCACCCACCAGCAAACTTAAGAAAGGCGTATGCGTACTCTCAGCCTTTTTCTTGAGATCGTTGACCTTAGCCTGCGAAATAAGCTTGTCGCGAACCAACGTCTCTTCGACTTGATCTTGCGCTGTTGCGGACAAGACGCTCATAGCCTGCCCCCTTGGTTATTGAGAGGAATTTCGTCCCATTACTGGCCACCACTGCCATTAAACGGGTTTTTATTATTATTGTTGCCAATTTGGATCAGCTGCGTCGGATCGACCGACTTACTATTGAAGTAGCGGCTATCTGGTGTCGGAAAGCTGGCGGAAATCACCGGCACCACTTGTACTTGCTGCTGGCGATTCTGAGGGGAAGCAAACAGCAGCCGCGACACAACCAGCGACACAATGCCACTCACAAACACGATTACGATAATAAGCGCTACGTCTTTCTGTTTCATTGCACGACCTTTGTTGAGACATTAAACGTCTTTTGGGGTTGATAGAACGTCTGCGCCGACATGGTGAGTGTCATATTGCTTTCGTTGCCGGAAAGTTGCATGGTCTGAATTTGGAATGGACGTATCGAGGCGTTGAACGCGGCGACCACGTTTTGGATTGCTTTATAGTTGCCGGTTACTGAAATCTGAAACGGCATAGCGACCGGTGAAGGATTGCTGCTCGACTGGTCGGCCGATTGCGCCACCTCGTCGTCCGTACCGGTGATGCTTTGGATTTGCACCTTTTGGCCGGTCAGCAACTTTTCGAGACTCGAGGCCATCGCCGGAAAGTCATATTGGCTCGGCAACGCGTCGAGCACAATCTTGGCGTTGTTACCATCTTGCGCGTCGGTACCGGTTGGATTGCCACCCAGCACGTTCTGCGGCGTGCCCACAAACGCTTCGTACGCAGTCGTGAGACTTGAAGTCTGCTGAATGTCCGTTTTAAGCCGGCTCACTGCCATCTTTTTAGCGCTGATTACCCTGTTCTGGTACATCGCCTGGGAAACAAGCGTTTTGGAAGCCACGAGCGTGAATACAACCATAAATGCCGCAATCGCTGTGTACACGACGATCTTGCTGTTCGTTTTGTCGATCAATACTCGTTTGGTGGATAGTTGCAGCTTTGCCATAATCGCCTCCTATTGACCACTCGAGTTATTTTTAAACAAATCGGTCGGTTGCTCAGTGACTGAACGGGTGCTGATAATATTCGGTACGGTTAGGCTGGTATTATTAGCGCTGTCAAAAATTGCCGGATCAAAATTGGCAGTAATAGTATAGGTCGCACCCGAAGTACTGAGGCTGAACTGCGACAACACGACAGCCGAAAATGCGTTGGCCGATGAGCCGTCAACTTTTTTGTAAGTCGTATATTTCAGAGTGTCCGCGAACTTGTTCACCACGTCAAGCGAATTGGCCGCACCGGTAATACTGATTGTGTTCGGCCCGCTTTGGGAATCGTCGGTCTGATCGGCCGCACTACTCTGCGCGAAGCCGATATTGAGCTGCGAAATAGTTGCATTCGCTGGTGTTAGCTGCTTGATATAGCCGAACAGGCGCGACGCCGCCGGCTTCTGGTTATGTAAACTCGTGAGCACTTGTAATTGATTCTGCACCGTCAAGATCTTATTGAGATTCGGCGTATTTTGCAGCTGGCTGGTGTAGTTACTGATGTCGTGGTTCAAGTCGTTCAGATTTTTCTTCTGGAAGACATCGACCGTGCCGATAAGCAGCACGAACACGAACAACGACGCCAAAATCAGCAAGGTTGAAGCACTCACCACCAACCGCTGCGTACGCCGCACCTTCAGGTACTGTAATTTTACGTCCGGCAAAAGGTTGAACTGAATCATGCCGCCCGCTCCGCTAATCCGACGGCCACACCGAATTGATTAGAAATTGCCAACAGCTCGTTCTGACGATCCGGCGCGAACACGACGTTGCGCCAAGCATTGCCAATTTCGACGTTGACTGCAAATTTGTTTGCCAGGTACAGCGGGAACTCCGGCAGCACCGACGCGCCACCTGTTACTACCATCCGATCAACCTTCATGTCGGTGTAACGAGCCTGGAAAAACTTGATCGACTTCTCGATTTCCGAAGTCAGCAAGTCCACGGTGCCGATAATTGCCTGCTGCACTTGACCCTCGAGCTTGTCTTTGCTTAGGCCAAATTTGAACACAAACTGTTCAGCCTGCTTGTCATCGATGTTAAGGTTTTGCGCGGCACCGCGGACAATCGTTTCCACGCCAGTCGGAATGGCGCGCGTGAGGCGCGGCGAACCGTTCATGGTAATGACGAGGTCAGTGCTCTTGTTGCCAATGTCGAGCACCATTTGCGGAGTCATGACCTCCGGCGGCAGAAGCGACCGCGTGAGCGCCAGGTTGTCCGGCTCAAACGCGATGACGTTGAGGCCAATCGATTCCAGCATATCCAAGCGTTGCTCCACGAAGTTGTTTTGCACACTGCTCAGCAGCACTTCGACCTTCGTTTTGTCCTTCGGCGAATCGCCGAGCACCGCCCAGTCGAGCTTCGATTCGGCCAGCGGCGTCGGGATAAGCGAATCCGCCTGATAATGAATCGCCTGGGCTAATTCACCGGCTGGCAAACGGTCGAAGTCGGCCAGCGTCGTAAACACACGCCCCGACGGGATGCCGACCGCCACATTTTTGGTCGTCATGCGCGCTTGGGTGAGCAATTCGCTGATCGTTTGCACAATCTTTTGTTGATCGCTTTTGGAATCACTCATGACAATTCGAGCGTCAATCGGCACGTACGCGTACTTCGTAAGGGTCCGCGTCGGACCGGCGCCGTGCAGCTCAACCAGCCGAACGGCTGTCGTTCCGATATCCAGGCCAAAGAATTCAGATACCCCACTCAGTAAACTCATTCTGCTAGAGTCCTATTCCTTGTTGTTTTTTAGTTCGTTTGCGTCTCATGTTGCCCACTTTTCTTGCGCTCACATCTGAGTGATGAAAGTGCATATTGCCTCGATTATATCATAAGCACTACGGGATACCACAAGCAAAAAAATGGGGAGCCTTCGACTACGCAAATGACCTTTCACAAAATGGTGTGGTGTGGTCGAAATCCGAGCACCGAAGCGCAGCGTACGTGGAAGTACGTGAGCATCGGAGCACAGGAGTTCGGCCGCAATGTGCCGTTTTGTGGAAGGCCTTAAAGCACCGGCGGCAAGCTGGTGATGGCGTCATAGGTGTCCGCGCTGGTTTCGGGCGGCGTGTTCAGCCAAAACTCGGGCGAGAAGTTGACGTTTTCGGCCGCACTGCTGCCGAGCGAACCGCTGGCGCGCAACAGCCAGACTTGCCGCGCCACCAACGAACCGTCAACCGTTAGCGGCGCTGAATTTGGAGGACTGCATTGGGTGTACAGGTTGTTCGTCAGGTACGTGTTGGCGTCGGTCGGCGATGTAGTGGCAGTTCTGTACGGCGTCTCCGCGCAAGTGTAAGCTATGCCGTCACTGGGCGTGCCGGCGCCCGAAACGTTCGGCTCAGCCACATACAATCCGCTGATTTGGCCAACGCCAGGCGCAATGTAGATGTTGCCTTTCACAATTAGGTCGAACGAAGGAATCTCGCCCACATGCGCATAGGAACCGGAGAAATTGATGTCGCCCTTTATATCCACATTCCCATCCACGTACACGACCGTTTGGGTGTTATTGTGGACATTCAACGCATTGATTTTTACATTGCCTTGCATGTAAATAATATTGGTAGCACCCGCGATGTCCGCTTGGGTTATGGGATGAGCCTGCACCGGCGCACTGCTCGGATGGCCGCTGAAATAATCCGGCATGCAGTCCAAGCCGCCGAAGTTGCCGCCGAACAAACCGTTGGACAAGTCAAGACGCGCGTCGGCCGGGTCATTCGCGAACGCCAGCTTGCTCGGGTTCGACGATGTACCGCCATTGCCATCCTGCGCTGACGCAAAATCCTGCAGATAATCCAACGCAAACGCCGCATACTGCGCGCCGGCGCCGGCGTAATTGCCGGCAGCTTCTTGGTTCCAGCTCACCACGCTGGCCGAGTCGTCTGGTCTGTCAGCGCCTGGCGCAGAGCAGTCTTCATGGCTGGCCACGTCCATCCCCGCCCCCACACTGACGTCGCCGCCGGTGACGGAGAAATAGGGTTGGTCGGTGATAGTAAGGGGCTGTTCGCAGGTACCTGGTCGCAGCGGCGCGACAGAGCCGGTGCTATACGTCTCAACTGTATAGCTCCCTGTATTGAGCGCTGGCACAGTAACGTTATACGTAGCAGTCGAACTACGGCCATTGCTATTAATTGTCGGCCGGGTAGTAGAATAGCTGCGCGCGCTTCCGTTTATTTTTATATACATGGTGTCTGGCCCGAATGCCGAGCCTGCCCCGCCGCTAGTGTTGTAATTAATGGTGGCCGTAACGTCAAAAGGCGTGTACGGATCCGGTTTTCCCGGGTCGATTTGTATGCCGCCGCAACTTGACTTGACTTTCGGTGGTGGCGGAGTAGTGGGAGTAGGCAAACCCTGCATGTTGCCGCCAGGGTTACCGCACGGACGATAGAGTATATAAATTGGATTGCCTGCTGCATTTCTAAAGATGATTGCAGGATCGTTTTGTGGGCATGCATAATTAGCGTCCTCTGAATTCTTGCACTGCAATGTATGGTTGCAAGTGGAGTCACTACAATAGTAGGCCACGTCGCCCTGGTTTGGGGCATTGTCAAATATGCCATACGTTCGATAATACGACTCGATTGGGGTGTTCCACCAAATCGTGATCTGCCCATCTGCCAAGTCCTCATCGATCAGCTTCTCCAGATTGTTCCAGTCAGCAGCGGAGACACTGCGGCCAATATTATTAGCAGCGTCATGACGTGTTAGCGTGTTGTAAATAAATCCGGAGCCGGCATGATTTCTCGTTCCGTACCCCTGATTGTTGTCGGACTCCAGGTACGAAATCAATTCTTGGACACGTTTCTGGTCGCTTTCATTTTTTTTGCCTATACACGCAATGGGAATCGCTTCCGTGCTTCCGCCGCACGCAGGATCAGGGGATAAAACGTAGTTATTGTGATCATCCGCGCCACTACAGTCGCCGGGGTTGGTTCGGGTGATTCCATTTTCCGACCAAGGACATGCCGCTGCGCCGGCACCGCCCGTAACGTGCGTGTTAGTAAAGTAGGTTTGCTCTTGGCCGCGCGGATTCCACATGGGGCCAGGCCCTGTAGCGGGGCCAATAGCGGATGCGGCTTGCGGGAAAACACCGAATGAGCACATGGCAAAGGCGGCAACAAAGAAAATCAGTCTAATACACCGAACTCGCGCCCCAACAACAAACCTAGCTAGATTACTCACTTTTTCCCTCCACTCAATTGCTGGGCCTCGGACAAATAATAAGCACTGCCATCGCCAGAGATTTGGTTGGGGCTAACTTCGCCTGATGCTTTTTTATAATAATCTATAGCCTTGGCATCATTACCTTGCTGCTGGTAGATTGAGGCAACGAGAGCGCTGGTGTCCGATGAGGCCTGAATCGCATCTGCGCCTAAGGCGTAGTGCAGAGCTTTACTGGGCATCTGGGCATTCGACGCTATGTCCGCCGCCTCAAGATCAAGTTCGCCAAGCACCGATTTATTGGCAGCGTTCGGGATAGCTTGATCGTATATGGCTAATGCTTGCGAAACGTTATTGTTTTGGATGGCGGCATCAGCTTCTTGCCCCAACGAATTCAAATCGCTTTCTGTCACTTTTTTTACCGGAGTAGGCCTATGCGACCAGTGCCAGATCACGAAACCGAGAATAACGAGAATTATAACCGCCAAGATAGTCAGCCATACCCGATATTGTTTGCGGTTCGACCGAAAAGTTTTAGGAGAATCCATAACAACAGTATGCGGTTTTGCACTGTCATTGCTGGCGCTCATGTTTAAAAGTATAGCAAAAGCGCAAGCGTTATGAGAATAGATTTTTCAACCTGCCTGATATAATAAAAACAAATGGCGAGTTTATCTATTGGCATAGTTGCAAAACAACACAACATAAGAACAGCCTTACGGCTAGAGAGGTTAGTTTAGATGCTAAGCATAGCAACTGCTACAAAATAAAGTACGCACTCAATACCCCCTTTGCAGCCCAATAGTTCACTGACGACGTCACCAAGGTTGTGCTAACCTGCTTCTGCTATGCAATCATACAATTTGCCAGATATCGACATCGAAGCAATCACCTCGCTTCCCGCTGCCAAG
>DASXEX010000008.1:0-8326 GCA_036489905.1 Saccharimonadales bacterium (SeqCode) | reverse complement strand
TACAGGAAGCTATGCCCTCAAACAGCATCCAACTGACGAACAGATGGCTTCCATACACCTTAAGTCACATAAGTTCCACCCGGAATGGAACTACTCAATCTACCCGCAGAGTGCTGGGGTTATTTAGGGGGAGCTCCTTAGCTATTTTCCAAAGGATCGACATTGAAGAGCGTTATTTAGTGAAGCAATTCGGCAAACCTTATCGAGCTTACATTGTTCACACTAAAAAGCTGGTTCCCTTTGTGTGGTGAAGCCAAGAAAAAAGTCCGACGGTACGTCGCCATCAATCTATGAGCCAAACGTTTACTCACCTACAGAAAACGCTAATATGCCGCGGACTCGACGATGAGTTTGGCGTCTTGAAAATCCGCGTCGTTTGCAACTTTGGCATATGTCACCGGAGCCTTGCTGCTGTCCACGCTAATATCCCACACGCTTCCATCCTTTAGGCCGGTCTTGGGCGTGCCCAAGGCGCTCTTTGAAGTGGAAACATACGAAGTGGTGATCGTATCTGTGTTTGGATTGCTATAGTATTGCATGTAGTCATTTTGCCCGAGGAATTTTATTGACTGAGCTGCCACAAGCGGACCTTGTGGGCTAGCGGCACCGACAGGCACCAATGCCTGGAAGGTTAGGCTATTGCCGTCGGGCGCAGTTACGGTAAAAAAGTCATAGCCATTGCCGAGCTTTGCCGTATTATCAGCCAAGCTCCATGTCGAGGGATACTTGACATGCATTTTGTCGTGCTGTGTCGTAAATGCCTTCCAGCCCGCATACGGGTTCGGCGCCTTGGTTGTGGTCGAACTCTTCGATACAGTAGATTTGTGTGTAGATGAATTCGTCGCTGCAGGCTTCGTCTTGTTGTCATGCTTATACACCAGCCAGCCGGCACCGCCAACGACAATTACTACAAGCAATATAATGATTGCTTCGACAGCCGTAAAGCCGGAGTCTTTTTTGTGATTCATACGCCGCCACCCTTTCTGATTGTGTTTGATGAGTTTTATTTTAACCGAATATACAAACGAAAGGTAGCACGAAATAAATGTTTAATGGATATCAAAATGCTTTTGGAGGAGCTGGCGGGTACTGCCCCCGCGTCCGCTAGTTTATCTTGGTTAGTCTTCTACAGGTTTAGTTCGTTTTATGGTCTTAGCACTCGGGTATCAGAACGAACAAACATTCCGGGTGAGCAATCCTGATCTTAGCAAACACTACGGATAACAGCGTTCGAGCAACCAGAAAATATGTAACGCGTTAGCATTATCTGATGTCATGCTAGGCGTTGCTGCCTTAAATTAGGCAGCAATTGTGACTGTCGCGGGCTGAAGGTTCCATGAAGGAGCCCAGGCCTTAAACAAGTCAGCAATTGTAGACTTACGTGCTGCAATTACTATAGTTTGCCTATAACGCTGACAAGCGACCTGCTGATCTAACCGATAAAGTCCAACGTCAAGCTTAAATCAGCCCCGTAGTTTGTATTATAGCATAAGAAGCGCTTCCCGCAAAGCTAGAACTTCTGCGGGTGGACGGGGTTGGGATGCGTTGCGGGGCAAATCTGCGTGTGCAGGGTTTCGAGGATTTCTTGTAGTTGCTCGCGCTGCTTTTCATCGAGCGCGTTGAACGTGGGCGCGTGATATTTCAGCAACGCGTCGAGGGCGGCTTCGGTGAGTTTGACGCCTTTGGCGGTGGGCACGGTAATGTGTTCGCGGCGGTTTTTCGGGCTGACCGTGATGTGCAATAGGCCGTCATCAACCATCAGTTTGACTTGGCGGCTAACACTTGCCTCGGTCTGGCCGAGATTGTTGGCGATTTGGCGCTGCTTCATGTGCGGGTTCGTCTGCAGCGCGCGCAGGATTTTGAACTGCGAGAAGCCGATGCCGAGCTGCTCTTGCAAAACTTGCTCAGACTGCTTGGCGAGCAAGGACGAAACGTGCTGGAGCAAATAGCCGAGATTGTTCGTGGGACGCTCTGTCATGGTAAAACTCCTGCTTTTATTGTACAACTAACGCTTAGCGACGCAAGTTAGGCTGCTGCTACTTGCAGCTCATGCCAAGCTTCGTACAGCCGGTGCCAATCGTCAAGCGCGAGGTTCTGGGCCCGCAAGGTCGGCTGAATTTTGGCATGTTCGAGTAGCTTGCGTGCGGCGGACTTTTCAAGCTGCAAACCCGCACTTAACGAGTTAAGCAAGGTTTTTCGACGGCCGACAAAGCCAGCCTTAACAAGCCGGAAAAATTGTTTGGTGTCGATATCCGGAAAAAGCGGCTGTTCGCGATATTGCATGATCAAAATTTGCGAATCGACTTTTGGTGGCGGCGTAAAAAGTGCGGCCGGCACGATGCGCCCCAGTGAAACTTCCCAATAAAACTGCGCGCTGACGCTGAGCAACGACGTCGCGCCAGGCCTCGCCGCCATGCGTTCGGCAACTTCTTTTTGAACCAACAAAACTGCCCGCACTGGCGGATTAACCGATTCGGACAGCACGCGGATCAAATTGCTCGTCAAATAATACGGAATGTTAGCCACGACTTTGTAGCCAGCCGGCAGCTTCGTAAAATCAAACCGCAAAATATCCTGGGCCGCGACCTCAAGGTTCTGTGCCGGCACACGTGCCGGCAGCTCATCCGCCAGCCGTTCGTCGAACTCGACCGCAACCACTTTTTTAGCACGCCGCACCAATAGTTCGGTCAGCGACCCAAGCCCCGGCCCGATTTCCAGCACCGTGTCATCCGCACCAACCTCAGCCGCATCGCACATCGCCCGCAAACTTTCCGTATGATACAGCCAATGCTGTCCGAGTGATTTTTTGCCTAGCGGCGTGTCGTTCATAGCAGTGATTATAGACTACTCCGGTGGGAAGGCGCTGATGCCGGTGTTTTCGTAGCAGCCGGGGTTTTGGCTGGCCAGGCCACTGCCCGAACGCAGCGTGTTGCGAATAATCGCTTGATCTTGCGTGCTCGGCGCTGCGCTTGACGGCAAGCCGCTGAAGCCGAGCGATTCCCAGGTGCCTTCGCTGAACTGGTACGCGCCGTAGTAGCCGTTGCCGGTATCGTCCTGATAATTGCCACCGGATTCGCAATCGCGCAGCTTGAGCAGCCACTCGGACAACGACGTGCTGAGTGGTGCCGAACCTTGCACCACGATCTCCGGCACCGGCGGCACGACCGTCACGCGCTGAATGACTTTTCGCCCAACTTCTTTGCCATTACGAAGTTCTATTTGGAAAGTCACGAGCTGCTTGCCCGGACTGCC
The DNA here is from genome assembly GCA_036489905.1 of Saccharimonadales bacterium (SeqCode). Lineage (GTDB taxonomy): Bacteria > Patescibacteriota > Saccharimonadia > Saccharimonadales > UBA4665 > JAICLK01. The sequence goes on along the minus strand of DASXEX010000008.1, from coordinate 5,074 downwards.
TTGCTGGCGAATGGCGCTGGTGCCAATGCTCAAACTCGGGTCACTGATAGTTTTTATCGGCGTGGCAATGGGTTCGGTTTGGCTGACTATTTTGACGCCTTTGCGCAGAATGAAGATTTGCTGATTGGCGGTAATTGGCGTAGCGGGCGCAGGCTCGACGCTGTCGCCCTTGACCAGCTGGATACCTTGCTGCTGTAGCAGCTGGCTCACCGTTTTGGCGTGCGTGCGCATGACAACTTGCGTGCCGTATAGGTTGACATTGACTGGTGTCGCCGGATCGATCACCACGCGCTCGCCAATCGCGTCCTCTTGTATAAAATTCGTGGTGGGCAGCGTATTGAGATAATCTTCCGGATACACCGTGACGCCGGCTTGCTCGACAATGCTGCGCGGCGTGGTGGCTGCGCTGTAAGTAAACGTTCTTTGCGAGCCGTCCACAATTTCCACCGGCACGGAACGGTAAACGTTTATGCGAAATTCATCTTGGTTGATGGGCGTGTTTGCGGCCGGCTCAACGACATCGCCCTGATTGAGTTTGATGTTCAGTTTTTGCAAAAGCGCGCCGACCGTCGGCTCGCGCGTCGGCACGGTTTGCTGCACGTGGTCGTGCGAGACAATCACGACGAGCGAATTGGTCGCCGTAACTTTGCTAGTGCCCCCGAACAGAAAAATACCGACGCTGGTCAGCGCTACGAGCACCAAAAATGTCACAACAGGCACCATGACCGGGTGGCGCGCCACCAACTTGATGCGACGCACGTGCCGCCGTTTGGCCACCGCAAATTTTCTCTTTGTCCGCAGAATTTTCTTATGCATAAGCAGAACTTCGCCGAGCCTCAAACATCAACAAATACGCTCCGGCCAAAGCAACTTCATTGTAGCAAATCCTCCAGTTGCCAGCCAGCTACACACATGATACAAACCTACGGTACTCCACCCCACAAAATGCTACACATTTTCTGGGCACCCCGGTTTTTCTCATCGCGCCGGGCTTGAAGTGAATTCAAGCTCGGGCTGCTCTTTTCCCTAGCTCGTCTTTAAAGTTTTTCTAAAGGGGCAAAGCCGATATTGAGCTTTTTCGTGCCCTTGCCTTTAAAGTAGATCGTGGCGACGTCGCCGTCGAGTTCGACAATCGTGCCGGTGCCAAAGATTTTATGCCGCACGCTGTCACCTTCGTTCAAGTCCGGCACGTAGTGCGGCTCGTTATCGTCATTCCGACCTTGTTTCGGAATCTCATCCCTAAATCCGCCGACAGATCCTGAAACGAGTTCAGGATGACGGTTTCCAAAAGTCGGATCAAATCCGGAACCAAACCCCAAACCGCTGTCCGGTTGGAATTCTGCGTCGATTTCAGACAAAAACCGGCTCGGCGGATTGTGCTGCACGCCGCCGTACAGCATACGACTCGTGGCATACATCATATAAAGTTCCTGCTTCGCCCGCGTCATGCCGACGTAGCACAGCCGGCGCTCTTCTTCCATTTCGGATTGATCGTACAGCGCGCGGCTGTGCGGGAAAATGGTTTCTTCCAAACCCGTCATAAAAACCACGGGAAATTCCAAGCCTTTCGCCGCGTGCAACGTCATGAGCGTGACCGCGTCGCCGTTGAAATCCGCGCTGTCGAGGTCGCTCACCAAGCTGACTTCCTCTAAAAATCCCGCCAAACCGACGTCCTGATATTCTTGCGCGACGCTCAAAAGTTCCTTCACATTTTCCTGACGCGACTCGCCCTGCGGCGTGCCGTCATCCAGAAAATGCATGTAATCGATTCGCCCGAGCAAAGAATCGATGAGGCCGGCAACCGGCGTTTTGTCGAGGATTTCGCGCAAGTGCACGAACATGTCGCCGAGCTCGCTCAAAGCTTTGCGGGCTTTGGCCGTGATTTCGGCACAGGTTTCTGCTTCAGTCAAAGCTTGCAACAACGAAAAATTATTCATACGCTGCCAGGCGAAAAAATTCTCGAGCGACTTTGCCCCGATACCGCGCGTCGGCACGTTGACGACACGCTCGAAACTCACGCGATCTTCCGGCTGATAAATGAGCCGCAAATACGCGATGATGTCTTTGATTTCCTTGCGGTCATAAAAGCGCACGCCGCCGACCACACGATACGGCACGCCGTAATGCACGAACGCCTCTTCAATCGAGCGACTCTGCGCGTTGGTGCGGTACAAAACGCAAAAGTCGCGGTACTGCCGCAAACCGCTGTCCACGCCATTTCGCACGCGGCGCACGATCGCCTCGCCCTCGGCGCGCTCGCTGTTAATCTGCACCATTTGCACCGGCAAGCCGTCGCCCGCGGCCGTCCACAGCCGTTTATCCGAGCGCTGCAAATTTTTGCTGATAATCGCGTGCGCCGCGTCAAGAATATGCTTGGTGCTCCGATAATTTTGCTCGAGCTTAATCACCGCACAGCCCGGATAATCTTGCTCGAACTTCAAAATATTCCGAAAATCCGCGCCGCGCCACGAATAAATCGAATTATGCACCGCCACACCGGACGCGACATAGTTGTGAACCTTCTCAACGTCAAGATCGTATACCGGGCCAGTGTAGCCTTCTCCGCTAACCTCGATAACCCTATCTTCCACTAAATGGCCAGCCTCGTCGGTCACGGGAATAACCATATCGGGATGCACCTGTCCTGCCGGCATGAAGTGAAATTTACTGTTGGTCAAATAGCCGTATTTACTGACCTGCAGCTTGCTGTCGTCATTTGCCGTCTTGATATTTTCAAGCATCTGTTCAATCTTGCCGTAATCGAGGTCATGGATTTCGCTTCGGAAGGTGCCGGCGCGGCCGACCCTGACCGTATATCCCAACTTTTCAAAAGCTAGCAAGTCTTGAGCGTCGGTTGTGCTCGCGGAAATTCTGCTTGCAGACCAGCCGCTTTGGCCGGAAATACGTTTGTCGCCGAACATCACCACGTTTACATTGACGCACATGATGCCATTTCTCGTTGTCGCCTGTGGAGTAAAATGGGGGTAGTCGAATGCCAAGCCGATGTCCGCCATTAATTCTTTCGCTCTTTTTTCTGTGTCAATTTCCCCGTAAATAGCATCGATGTACTGCTGGCCGAATTTCATTGACCGGTTAGCGAACGCGCGGAAAACCAACATAGGGATTCCATATTTATAGGCAAGCAACGACTCGACATATGCCGCTTCTTCCCGGTGCTCACAGACTTTTAATATCCACATGCAGTCGGCGCGCTCTTGATTGGCGCGCACGCGTAGGCCGACATCGTCTTTTTTGCCATCAAATCTGGTTCCCTTTGTCATTCCGATGCGATAACCCTTAGCGGCCGAATACATGAGGTACACGAAGTACGAATCCGTTTTACCCCAGCGGGCGAATAATAAATGATTGGGCGTGCAAACAAGTTCTTTGCCGGAGGCGGCCTTGATGCGTACGACTTTGCCCTTATACGCAAACTGTTTTTTTGCTAAAACTTTAAAGTAGGCCGTATTGCCGTAACCGCTCGCCGATTGAATCAGGCTGCCCTCGGAAATATCTTTGATCTTTTTAGGGCCATCAGTGGTTTCTACAAGGGCACCCGAAGTTAAGCATTGCCAGTCGTCGCCAACCACCGCGATATTTTTGTCTTTGTTCGTGAGCAATTTGACGAGCTGATACTGCGCCGCGTTCGTGTCCTGATATTCGTCGATCATCACATATTTGAACTGGGCTTGCCATTTGTCGCGAAGTTCCTTGTGGTTTTTGAGCATGCCGGCGGTGCGGTTGATAAGGTCGTCGAAGTCGAGCGCCGAGGCGTCTTTCAAAATGCGCTCGTAAATTGGGTAGATTTTTGCGGCCACGTCTTGCGCCGGGCTGTTGCCCATTCCACCATATTCTGCCGCGCTGATCATTTCGTTTTTGGCGCTGCTGATAAGCCCACTGATGACGCGCGGCGGAAAAGCCTTTTCGTCGATCATCAGTTGTTTGCTGGCTTGTTTGATAGCGGCCTGCCGGTCGGATTCGTCGAAAATCACGAAGGTGCGCGGGATGCCGACGTGCTCGCCGTCTTGGCGCAAAATCCGCACGCAAATCGAGTGGAACGTGCCCATGTACGGCATGAAGCCGCGGTTTTCGGCGTTTTGTCCAAGCAGATTTGCCACGCGCTCACGCATTTCCCGCGCCGCTTTGTTCGTAAACGTCACGGCCAAAATATTGAACGGCGTCGCGCGGCGGGTCGCGATCAAATACGCGATGCGGTGCGTCAAAGTTTTGGTTTTGCCGCTGCCCGCGCCAGCCTGAATCAATAGCGGCCCGTCAGTCGTCTCGACCGCCCGCCGCTGCTCCGGATTCAACCCAACTAATAAATCGTCTTGCACGAATCAATTGTAACAGCTCGTGCTTTGACGCAGTGCTGTAAAATAAGCGCTGTTTAAGGTTGCCAGCACCGCTAATACAATAGATCCTTCTCGCCTTTGAAGTAACACTCAGCGAGCAATGCCAACTTAAAATGATAGTCATCCCAGTAATTTTCTGGAAACGACGCCTTACTTACCGCGATGGTGAGCTCTTTACCCTCTGCGGATAGTCCCTGAACTTCAAAACTGTATGATTTATCCCGATGTACTTTCAGCAATTCTTTTATCGAGCATCTACATACGGCATGGACTTCAGACTCTTGAAGTTTATACGAATCTAACGGACTATCATCCTGTGTTAAGTAGACGTCAATTGCATTGTTGTGTGAAGTGCCGTTGTCATGGAAACCGACGTAAAGTTTTTTGCCAAGATGGATCAACTGGTCGAGTGCGTAGTGCTTGCCGAGCTCTTCTTCGACTTCGCGCAAGCCTTCTGTTAATTTTTCCCCTGCTTGCCGGTGACCGCCAGCCGCTACATCAAGTAGGCCTGGTGCCCACTTCTTCCTAGGGCTACGTTGTTGGTAGAGAATGCTGGGTTCAGGATTGGCAGATACCACCCATAGCCCTCGTATATCAAGTCAACTCTTTTTCGTAGTATTTCCGTCAAACACAACAGCATACGGTGTTTCCCGTAACCACACCGCCCGTACGGTCTTGAGTAATTGTCTGGCAACCACACACGTTGCAACCGTATACTTCTT
>DASXEX010000053.1:0-16204 GCA_036489905.1 Saccharimonadales bacterium (SeqCode) | reverse complement strand
TTAAGGTGTTAGCTGAGTCAGCGGAAATTTCAAGGTCAATGATTGAAAAGATACCACCCCCGTAACGTAATAACTATGAAAAGTCGATAGAACTCAGAAAACTGTCGGCCATCCCTGTTACCCCAACCAGTGAGCATGCATCGGAATTTTCCAAGATATCTGGTTGGAGAGCGTCGTGCTATAATTGTTACGATTATGCTTGATAAGTTTAAGACGTTGAGCCGGTCGGCTTATAAAAAAGCGGCTGCTTCGGCCAAACAGGCGGCGGCGCAGGCCAAGGCGAACGCCAAACAGCAGCCGGAAGGCGACACGCAATATATCGTGGCGCTGGATATCGGCACGGAGTTTGTGAAGGCGCTCGTCGGCAAAATATTACCAGATGAGAACAATATCGAAATTGTCGGCATGGGACGCAAGCACCAGTCGCTCACCGACATGCAATCGGGTGCGATTTCAGACATTGCCAGTGTGGTTGAAAACTGCGACCAGGCGCTGGCGGCGGCCGAAGAACAAGCCGGTGTGAGCGTACGCACGGCTATCATCGGCATTGCCGGCGAGCTGGTAAAAGGCACGACAACGACCGTCCGCGTGGCGCGCAAAGTCGGCGACAAGCCGCTTGATGTCGGCGAAATGGAGCGCATTATCAAGCTCGTGCAGAGCAAAGCCGAAGTCAAGGCCAAGCAGCAGCTGGCGGTCGAACTCGGCGGCAAAGAAGTTGACGTGCGGCTGGTGAACAGTGCGCTCGTGAGCTTGGAAATCGACGGTTATCCAGTTGCAAATCCAATTGGTTTCCAAGGGAAAAACGTCGTCGTGCAACTCTACACCGCGTTTGCGCCGATGATTCATATCGGCGCCCTGGAACGCACCGCGCAGCAGCTCGACCTTGACCTTTTGGCTGTCGCGGCCGAACCGTTCGCAGTTGCCCGCTCGGTAGTCGGCGACGACCCGAACGCAACTTTGAGCGCTATTTTGATGGACGTCGGCGGCGGCACGACGGACATTGCGGTCATCAACGACGGCGGCGTGCAAGGCACCAAAATGTTCGGTATCGGCGGCCGCGCCTACACGCGCTCGGTCGAACGCGATTTGGGCGTCTCATTCCAACAGGCCGAGAAGCTCAAACTGGCGCTCGCAGACGACCAATTATCCGATAAAAAGCATCGGGCGGTCGTTGAAAAATCTCTGCGCAAAACGCTCGACGTTTGGACCGGCGGCGTAGAGCTGGCGCTGCAAGAGTTCGACAAGCTCGACCATTTGCCCTACCGCATTTTCCTGTGCGGCGGCGGCTCAAGCCTCGACATGCTTATGGAGTCGCTTGAAGAATCCGATTGGTACAAAGATTTGCCGTTTACGCGCAAGCCCGCTGTCAAGCACATTCACCCCGCGCAAGTCGTCGGCATTACTGACAAAACCGGCGACGTGTCCGATCACACCTTCATTACGGCGATGGGATTGCTCCGTGTCGGTTTGGACACCATGCATTTTGCCGGCCCAACCAACAACAGTAGCGTCCGCGAAAAACTTGATAGAATGTTACGAGTCTAAATTATGAGAGCACAGCAGCACGAAGCGCGTATCAAATTAACACTATGCCGGCGTGGTGAGAATAATCGCAGGTTTGTTTTATGAGCGGTACTAGCAAAGACGTCGTTTATGTCGACGTCGACGACGAAATAACCGGCATTATAGACAAAGTCACCAGCTCGTCAGCGAAGGTGATTGCGTTGGTGTTGCCAAAGCGCGCTAGCGTGTTCCAGAGCATCGTTAACATGAAGCTATTGAAGAAGCGTGCCGAGGTCGCCAAGAAACACATCGTGCTGATTACTTCCGAAGCGAGCCTGATGCCGCTGGCCGGAAATGTGGGCCTGTACGTCGCTAAAACGCTCCAGAGCAAGCCGGAGGTTCCCGAAACACTGGCGGCCGTGAGTGAGCTACCTGAAGAAATCGAGGAAGCGCCGCTCGCGGGTCCCGAAGATTTTGACGCGGGCAAAGAAAGCACGACGCCGGTCGGCCAACTGGCAGGACCGGGCGAACCTTCGGTAAATCAATCACCCGAAGAAACGGTAGAGCTTGACAACTCGGAAACACCGGCCAGCGGCCAAGCGCCGAAGGGCAAGGACGGCAACATCGCGGCATTGGCGGCTGCTGGCGGTTCGGGCAAGGCAGCAAAGGGCGGCAAGGGCAAGAAGCTTAAGGTGCCGAACTTCAACCGTTTCCGCAAGCTGCTCGTGTTTGGCGTGCTCGCGCTCATTTTGCTGATCGTGCTCTGGATTCTCGCCTTCCGCGTGCTGCCGAAAGCGACCGTCGACATCACGACCCAAACCAGCAACGTGAATGCCAGCTTGAACCTGACGCTCGACACCAGCGCCACGGCGCTTGATACGACCAGCAATACCGTGCCTGCTCAAACCCAGCAGCAGCAAAAATCCAACACCGAGCAAGCACCGGCCACCGGCAAGAAAAACGAAGGCGACAAAGCCACCGGCAGCGTGACGATGTCGGCGACAAAATGTGGCGGCAACCCGTTTAGTTTCCCGAACGATGTGCCTGCCGGTACCGGCATCAGCGCCAACGGATTGACGTTCATCACGCAGGCGAACACAGCGTTTGTCGGTTCGGGCGGGAGTGGTGGCTGCTTTACCTACTCGGCGACCAGCAACACGCCGATCACCGCCCAAAGTGGCGGCTCGCAGGACAATCTCGGCAGTGGTACAAGCTTCACGGTCGCCGGTCGGTCAGACGTGACCGCTTCCGGTTCAACGAACGGCGGCACGGACAATATCGTGACGGTGGTGCAGCAATCAGACATCGATGGAGCTGAAGCGAAACTCAAAAACGACCAGAACACAGACGCCGTCAAACAACAGCTTGAACAGAACTTACAGAATAACTCGCTGTATCCGATCGAAGTGACCTTCCATGCATCCAAGCCGAACATTTCTCCAAGCGTTCAGGCGGGATCGCAGGCCGGCAGCGTGACCGTGACCGAAAGCATCACGTATACGATGTTTGGCGCCAAAAAGTCCGATTTGCAAAAACTGCTCGACAACAGTATTAACAAGCAAATTGATACGAACAAGCAAAGCATTCAGGATGACGGCCTGAGCCAAACGTCCTTCAGCGTGGCAAACTCGGGTTCGGGCAATTCGTTGCAAGTCTCGTTGCAAACGACCGCGACTATCGGTCCGCATATCGATGCCAATAGTCTTAAACCGCAAATTGCCGGCAAAAAGAGCGGTGATGTGAAGAGTCTTATCGGATCATTGCCGGGCGTCACGAACGTACAGGTGCACTACAGCCCGTTTTGGGTGGGCAGCGCACCGGGCAACACCGGCAAAATAACTATCAAGTTCGAAAAATCATCATCCCAGTAATGCAAAGTACCGCGACATTTCTGGCTCTCGACGTGGGCGAGCGCCGCATTGGCGTTGCGCTGGCGGATGCCGGCGTGCGGTTCGCGCAGCCTTTGACGACGCTCGAGACCTCGACGGATATCTTGGCTCAAATCCAAAAACTTATCGACGAGCATCGTGTGGCAACGGTAGTTGTCGGGCTGCCGCGTGGGCTTGACGGTCAGGAGACTGCGCAGACGCGGGCGGTCAAAACATTTGTCGAAAATTTGAAGCAGCATACCGAAGTGCCGATTGTTTGGCAAGACGAAGCGCTGACAAGTGTCAAAGCCGAGGCCGAGTTGACGTCGCGCGACAAGCATGGCGTGTATAATAAATCAGACGTGGACGCGCTCGCCGCTACGTATATTTTGGAAGATTTTATCGCCGAGCACTCACGGGGAGATACATGAAAAAATATAAAGCCAATCGCAGCTCTCGCGCCCGCCGCCTTCGCCGCGTTTTTATCGCGCTTGGCATAGTAGTGGTGATTATCGTGGTCGCGGCCATCGCGGTTCGCCGCGTGTATTACGACAACCTGCTGCCGGTCAGCAGCCGCAGCACGGTGTCGCTGTTCACGATCACTAGCGGCGAGTCGTCGACCAACATCGCGAAGTCGCTGCAGACGGCCAAGCTCATCAGAAGCAACGAAGTGTTTGAGTGGTACGTCAGCAGTCAAAATGTGCGTTCCGAGCTGCAGGCCGGCACATACGTACTTCGGCCGAGCATGAGTGTGCCCGACATCGTCAATATTTTTGTCAAGGGCGAGATCGCCACCAACTACGTGACCATTTTGCCCGGCAAGCGGATCGACCAGATTCGTGATGGCTTCGTCAAAGCCGGCTTCAAGTCCGCCGATGTCACCGCTGCGCTCAATGCCCGCAACTATGCCGGCAATCCCACTCTGGTCGACAATCCGGCGCGCGCGAGCCTGGAAGGCTTTTTGTACCCGGACTCGTTCCAGAAAAACGCAAATACCAAGCCGCAAGTCATCGTTCAGGAATCGCTTGCCGAAATGGCCAAAGCCTTGACACCAAACATCCGCGCCGCCTTCGCCCGGGAAGGTCTGAGCGTGTATCAGGGTGTGACGCTGGCTTCAATCGTAGAACAGGAAGTGTCAAACGACAATGACCGCGCCCAAGCGGCGCAAGTTTTCCTGAAGCGCTTGCATACGGACATGCCGCTCGGGAGCGATGTGACAGCGTTTTACGGCGCGATTCAAGCCGGCCAAAAACCAAGCACAACCTATGATTCGCCGTACAACACGCTCGTGCACAAGGGCTTGCCGCCCGGCCCGATCAGCAATGTCAGCGCCAGCTCGCTGAACGCGGTGGCACATCCCGCCAACACAGACTGGCTCTATTTTGTCACCGGTGACAACGGCAACACCTATTTTTCCAAGACATACGCCCAGCATCAGTCCTACACCCAGCAATATTGCCACAAATTGTGCTCGGGAACGGAATAGGACAGGGGTGAGCGCACTTGAATCTGGCCGTAGTTTTGCTATAATCGTTAAACATAACGGATGTGTCGCAGAGTGTTCGTGATGGTAGTCCGTTACTTCTGAATAAGCGACCTTATTAGAGAAATTCCGGGCGATTTTACGAACTAAGAAGCCAGCCGCAAGTTTAGCAGGAGCAATTTATCAGTCAATCATCGCACCAATCAATTGTCGCGTTGAAACAACTTGAGCAACCGACCCAAGTATATTCGCGACTCCAAAAGCGGCTGCGGCACAAGACTGCACGCCGCCGTGCCGTGCGCTATGGGCTGCTTGCCGGCAACGTTCTGTTGTTTGCCGCGATTGCGATTCTTGTAGTTCGGGCGCAATCGAATACGTCGGTAGGCAATTTGGTATCTGTGGCAGCGGGATCGAGCAACAATACCGCGATTGATCCGCTCGACCAGCTCTCGGCGGCCGATATCGCCGTCAACATTTCGCAAGTAACCCATTTGCCGGAAGCGACCGCAGTGACTAATCAGGCTGACTCAGTCAACGCCGAACTGGCTATCACGCAAAACTCCGACAGCTTGGTCGCAAAACCGCAAATCGTGGCGAGCGCGTTTAAGTCGAATAAGGATATCCAAATGTATATTGCTAAAGCCGGCGATACGATCGCAAGCATCGCGGCGAAGTTCAGTGTCACTTCCGACAGCATCCGCTGGTCGAACGGCCTGGAGGCAAACACGGTGCTGCCCGGCCAAAAACTATACATCCCGCCGGTAAACGGTATCGTGTATGTGGTCAAGCGCGGTGACACGCCGGCCAGCTTGGCGACCGCGTACGGCGCCAACAAACAATTGATTATTGCCTACAACGACGCTGAGCTGACCGGTTTGAAAGTCGGCGAGCGCATCATCATCCCGAACGGCACGCCGGGTGGTGATGGCGGCGGTTCCGGTTCCGGCGGTGTTTCGGTTGCTTCTGCTTCTGTCGGCGGCTTTCCATGGGGCGCCGGCCCGATTTACGGCTCGAACGGTTACGACTACGGCTTTTGCACCTGGTACGTCGCCAGCCAAATCTCCGTGCCGAGCAACTGGGGCAATGCGAGCTCGTGGTCGTACTACGCGAGCATCAGCGGCTGGACGGTAAGTTCAAGCCCAAGCGTTGGCGCCATTGCACAAACGCCGTACGCCGCCGGCGGCGAAGGCCATGTGGCAATCGTCGACGCCGTGAACGCCAGTGGCACGATGATAAAATACCGCGACATGAACGGTCTCGCCGGCTGGGGCGCCGTCGGCTACAGCGGCTGGGTCTCGGCCAGCACCTTCCCGAACTATATTTCGCATTAACGACTTTCGTACTTGGCACATTTTGCCCGCAAACCTGCGCTCCGCGCTCACCATACCAAAAGTACGGCTCGCTTGCGGTGCTCGCCTTGCGAACAAGCTGTACTCAAGTACAAAAGCCTGTGACCAGTAATGGCCAAGTGGGCCTAGTCTGTTTTATACTATAAACAATGCATTTTATTGATAAAGTTTTGGTTCAGGTTATCGCGGGCGATGGTGGCGATGGGGCGATGAGTTTTCGGCGCGAAAAGTTTGTTGACCGTGGCGGACCGGATGGCGGCGACGGCGGCGACGGTGGCAGCGTGATTTTTGTGGCCAGCCGGAATGAAAATACTTTGGCGGCGTTCCGGTATCAAAAAGAATTGAAGGCCGAAAACGGTCAAGCCGGAGCCAAGCGCCGCAGGCACGGCAAGAGCGCCGCAGATTTGCTCGTGAGCGTGCCGGTCGGCACAGTCGTAGCGGACGAAACCGGCAAAAATCTGGCCGATTTAACTGAGGATGGTCAGCGTGTGGTCATCGCCAAAGGCGGCAAGGGTGGCTTCGGCAACGCGCATTTCGTCAGCTCCACGCGGCAGGCGCCAATGTTCGCCGAAAAAGGCGAGCCAGGCGACAGCTTGAGCGCTCAGCTCGAACTCAAAATGATCGCCGATGTCGGCCTGGTCGGCTTGCCGAACGCCGGCAAATCAACCTTGCTCGGGCGTATCAGCAACGCGCGGCCGGAAATCGCCGACTATCCGTTCACGACCATCACGCCGAACCTTGGCGTCGTGGATATCGATGCAAAAACCAGCCTGCTGTTCGCCGACATTCCGGGCTTGATCGAAGGCGCGGCGGCCGGCAAAGGCCTCGGCCACGAATTCCTACGCCACATCGAGCGCACCAAAGTGCTCGTGCATCTCATCGACGCGTATCAGGACGATCTCGCAGCGGTCTACAAGACGATTCAAACCGAGTTGAAATCGTACAAAGTTGATTTGAGCAAGCGTCCGCAGCTCGTCGTGCTCAACAAAACCGACGGCCTCGACCAGGAAATCATCGACGATTTGTTGAAAAAAATGCGTGAAATTGTGCCCAAAAACACACAACTCTTCGCCATTTCCGCCCAATCCGGCAGCGGCACCAAAGAACTTTTGTATGCGGTCAAAGCTGCCGTCGATAAGCAAAAACGTGCCGTCTCCCGAAAGTCCAGACCGGCCGACGAAATTCCCGTGCTCAAACTTACGGACAACGACCAAGCCTGGAAAGTTACCAAAGAAAAAGACCACTTCGTCGTCACTGGCAAGCGCATCGAAAAATTTGCCGCCCGCACAGACTTCACCAACGACCAAGCCGTCCGCCGTCTCCGCGACATCATGAAAAAAATGGGCATCATGCACGAACTCTCCCGCGCAGGCGCAAAACCCGGAAACGATATAATCGTCGGGAAGCGCACGGGTTTGTTATATTGACATATGAAGATACTTATGCTAATATAATTCCATGCTGGGCAAAGGAGATCGTGGTAGGGCGCCCGCGCCCGCTACTTCAGAACAAAGTGGCAAAACCCATGAAGATTTAGCTATTAGTGCTGAAGCTATGTGGCGAAGGATTGCAGGAGCTCCCTATAACCCTCGCTTGTTCCCTGGTTTTGCTACGTCATTCGACGGAAATCGTGCTACTTGGAAAAAGAAATACTCGCCGACTCGTGGCTTGGCAAAAACAGTTTTTTCAGAGGGTGGTTGTTGGTTCTTTGAAATACAAAATACGAGGCTCGGTACAGAGTTCGAGCCGGATTCTAGTCTGATTATCGAGACCCAGGTAAGACCTCTGACAGCAGGTAGCGACGGTGTCGCAAAAACGGGAGTACACTATATGGATGAGAGTGGCAAGCCACACGTAAACGTAATAGTCGAAGGTACGTGTAAGCAGTTCTCGGGTAGAGCTCTCGACTATTTAGTTGCAGAAATTGACCGACTTATGAATCCTGCTCAACCAGTAGCAAGGAGTTGAACTATGTTTCGTTTGCCAAGCCCTGTACAGGGTGATTAAATAGGCTCTTAAACCGTTTTTGCACTTTCTCTGCATGGCGCACTTGCCTGAATTAATATAAGACTGACTAGTGTCCAAAGATGTGCTCGTCTCTGTGGTATCATGAGCTAGATGGCCAGCAGTTTTTTCTTTTATGATTTGGAAACATCGGGGTTTAATCCGCGGGCGGCGCGGGTGATGCAGTTTGCGGGGCAGCGGACGGGGATGGATTTGCAGCCGGTCGGTGAGCCGGTGAATGTTTTGATTAAACTGACGCCGGATGTTTTGCCTGATCCGGACGCGATTTTGGTAACCGGCATTACGCCGCAGCAGACAATTGCGGACGGCGTGACCGAAGCCGAATTCCTGAAAAATTTTCAAAAAGAAGTAGCGACGCCTGGTACGATTTTCGTCGGGTATAATTCGGTGCGGTTTGATGACGAATTCATGCGCTACCTGCAGTATCGCAATTTTTACGATGCGTACGAGTGGCAGTGGAAGGATAATCGCAGCCGCTGGGATTTGCTTGACGTGGTGCGCATGACGCGTGCTCTTCGGCCGGAAGGTATCGAGTGGCCGTTCGCGCCGGATGGCCGGCCGAGCAACCGGCTGGAACTTTTGACGAGCGTGAATAAGATCGATCACGTCGGTGCGCACGACGCTTTGGTCGATGTACGGGCGACGATTGCGCTGGCTAAACTTATCCAAACCAGGCAGCCGAAACTTTTTGGGTTTCTGCTAGACATGCGTGACAAGAAGAAGGTCGCGGCGCTGGTTGGCGCGCGTCAGCCGTTCGTCTACACTTCCGGAAAATATCCGAGCGAATTTGAAAAGACAACCGTTGCGGTGATGCTCGCTGACCATCCCAAAAAACAGGGCGTGCTGGTGTACGATTTGCGTCACGACCCAAGCGAATTTGCCAAAATGTCGGCGCAAGGATTGGTCGAAGCTTGGCGATGGAAAAAAGATCGGGCCGAGAATGGGCCGCAATTGCCGGTCAAAACCTTGCAGTTCAATCGTTGTCCGGCTGTCGCGCCGCCGAGCGTGCTCGATGAAGCAAGTCAAAAACGATTGCAAATAGACTTAAAAACTATCGAAGCAAACAGCAAGAAACTCACGGAATCAGCAGATTTTGTGCCCAAACTTTTGGAAGCACTCGACCTGCTCGACCGCGAGCAAAAACAGGCGCAACTTGTCGGCGACGAGCAAGCCGTCGATGCCCAGCTGTACGACGGATTTTTCAGCGACGCCGATTGCGCTGGCATGCAAACCGTTCATTCTGCCGATCCGGACGAGCTCGACAGTCTTGCTCCGAGCTTCCGCGACAACCGCCTGAAAGCGCTCTTATCGTTATACAAAGCGCGCAATTTCCCCGAAGCACTTACTCCCGGTGAGCGCGGAGATTGGGAAAAATTCTGCCAGCAACGACTTGCCGGCGGCGCCCAGCAAAGCCGGCTCGCCAAATATTTCGAACGCCTGCAAACGCTCGCTGCCGCACCCGGCGTGACCAAAAATCAGCAATATTTGCTCGAAGAACTCAAACTCTACGGTGAGTCGATTATGCCGACGAACGAAGAAACTTAGCGATGCATATAATTATGGCCGATGCCATTTCGTTGGATGGTAAGACGACAAAGGGTGGTGAGCCGGGCACACGCCACTGGGTATCCGCAGGTGACGACGGATTTTTCAGAGGGTTAATCGACGACATCGGTACGCTAGTTATGGGACGAAAAACGTATGAGGTCGTTCATCAACGGCCGCGGCCGGATAGGTTATACGTGGTGCTGACGCATCATCCGGAGAATTTCGCGGCTGAAGCGGTTGCCTGCAGGCTGGAATTCATTACTGCATCTCCAAAACAGGTGGTTGAAGATATTGCAAAGCGGGGTTTCAAAACACTGCTGGTGGTTGGGGGCAGCGTGGTCAACACTGCGTTCTTAAAAGCCGGACTTGTCGACGAGCTTTATTTGACTATCGAACCGCGTATCTTCGGCGCGGGCAAGAGCTTGGTCGAAAGTGTGCCGCTGGATATTTCGTTGCGCCTGCGGGAAACCCGCGCGCTGAATAGCCATGGTACGCTGCTAGCTCATTATGCTATTGATAGAAACCGACTTGACGACAAACGACGGACATCGTAACCTTACTTCAAATGGAATCGTCGCTATGTTAGTCAACAAACACGTCACCACTTGGTCTGGTTTTTGTTGACCTGACTCGTTTACCTAAGTAGATTGGGCTTTGGCCTGTTTGCTCGCAGATTTTACTTGTATAACGAGAAGGGGTAGTGATGATTCGTAAATTTGATTTTTTAGTAGCGTTATATATTTTCGGTGTAGTGGTGGCCGAGACAATGGGCTCAAAGACGTTTCCCCTTGCGACAATTGGTGGCTTTCATGCCACTGCGGGCGTGGCGATTTTTGTCATGCCGCTGCTGTTCACGACAGCTGATGTGATTGTGGAGGTGTATGGGAAGAAGCGCGCCCGCAGTGTGGTGCTGTCCGGTTTAATCATGGTTTTTTTGCTGATGCTGTTCAGTATTTTGGCGGTCCACTTGCCGGCGACGCCTCGCTACGCAAGTACCGAGCCCGCCTACAATGCTATATTTGGCGCTTCGGCTCGGCTGGCGTTTGCTAGTATCATGGCGTTCGCTGGATCCGAACTGCTGGATATTGCGATTTTTAATAAATTACGCCAAAGCATGAATGGACGGGCATTATGGTTGCGCAATAATGTAGCGAATTTTGTGTCTCAGTTTGCCGATTCGGCAATATTTTTAACGCTGGCTTTCTACGCGCTCAAAATGTCGTTCGGTAGCAATGTCAGCTTTTTGCTAGGGCTCATCATTCCCTATTGGCTGGTACGCTGCGCACTATCCGTGCTGGAGACACCGCTAGTGTATGCGGGCGTATGGTGGCTAAAGGGTGAGTCTACGCGTGCTGTCACGGCAGCCAAGGCCGCGGCATGATTGTTCGGGCTGTCAAAACGAAAAAAGTAACAGGCAGTTCGTTGTCGCTTCTAGACTTACTCGATGACGCCTTGCCCACCTTACAGGAGCGGAGTATCGTGGCAATCGCATCGAAAGTAGCGGCACTCTGTGAAGGGCGAGTTGTGCCCAAGGCAGGGACCGACCTTGAAAAGTTGGTCCGTGAGGAGGCGGATTGGTATATGCCCCAAGCCGAGAAGCTACACGGCTTCGTGCTTACGATTGCTCACGATATGCTCACCCCCAACTCGGGCATTGACGAATCCAATGCGAACGACTCATACGTGCTGTGGCCGGCCGCTCCGCAGTTGGTGGTCAACAACGTACGGCGACATCTTTGCCGGCGTTTCAAGCTCAAACACCTCGGTGTGCTAATCGTTGATAGCGGCTTTATGCCACTTCGTTGGGGTGCAATCGGTCTGTGCTTGGCCTACAGCGGTTTTCAGCCGGCGAGGAACTATGGTGGACAGCAGGACTTATTCGGCCGGCCGCTTGCATTCAGTAAGACGAATATGGCCGATGGGCTGGCTACCGCTGCAACATTCATGATGGGCGAGGGTGCCGAGCAGACGCCTCTCGCCGTGTTCGAAGACTTGCCGCAGGTCGAATTTTTAACGCGTGACCCTACTGGTGAAGAGCTGGCCGCACGTCGCACGCCGCTCGAAGAAGATTCGTTTGCTCCCTTGCTCACGAGTGTGCAGTGGCTTCCTGGCGGAAAGACTAACTAGCTATTCATGCGCATAAGCGGTGCAACATTAGCGTGGGCTCCGGCGAGTTGGAGAACTAGAACTCAAACTCTACGGCGAGAGCATCATGCCCGCTGACGCCGAGTAGTGCGCAGCAAACTCAAACGAATCAGCAAAAGGCGGAGCGTGTGCTTGCTTCGCTCGCGGTGGGCAATATACAGCCCGGCGCCAGCAATGACAAACAAAGTCACCCAGCCTAGAAAACCGATTTGGATGTTGGTGCCCGGAATAATGCCCAGGACGACAAGTTGTTCCACTGCCACGCGCCTCCCGCAAACTTTTGTTAATTCTATTTTTACACATCGTTGCTTGAATAGCAATAATATTTTATCTAGCTTATGCTTACTCCGGGGCGGAAGCCAACTTGAGCAAAAGCTGCCCTAGAAAAAGCCGGAAAATTTCTGTATAATCAATCGGTTATGAGTGACAAGATTATCGTTAAAGGCGCGCGGGAGCATAATCTCAAGAATGTTGATGTGGAGATTCCGCGCGAGAAGTTGATTGTGATTACCGGACTTTCGGGTTCGGGCAAGTCTTCGCTGGCGTTCGATACAATTTATGCGGAAGGGCAGCGGCGATATGTCGAGAGTTTGAGTTCGTATGCTCGGCAGTTTTTGGGCATTATGGAAAAGCCGGACGTCGACCAAATCGACGGATTGTCGCCGGCAATCAGCATCGACCAAAAATCTACTTCAAGAAATCCGCGCTCGACGGTGGCGACCGTCACGGAAATTTATGATTATTTACGATTATTGTTTGCGCGCATCGGTGTGCCGCATTGCCCGGTTTGTGGCAAGCCGGTCACGCGGCAAACCACGAACGCGATTATTGATCAAGTGGCGGCTTTGCCGATTGATGCCAAGCTGATGATTCTCGCGCCCGTTGTCATCGATAAAAAAGGTGCGTTCGAGCACATTCCCGAGCAATATACGCGTGCCGGTTTCGCCCGTGCGCGCGTAGACGGCGTGGTGTACGCGCTCGACGAATTTCCGACGCTCGATAAAAATTACAAGCACACGATCGAGGTCGTGGCCGACCGAATCGTAAATAATGATGAAAGCCGGACGCGGCTGGCGCAATCTGTCGAACAGGCACTCGAAGTGGCCGAAGGCAAGTTGGCGGTGGTGAATGCCGACACAAAAGAAGAGTTTCAATATTCTTTGCGGTATGCTTGCCCGGACCATCCGGACGTGGTGATTCCGGAACTCGAACCGCGCACCTTCAGCTTCAACTCGCCGCACGGCGCGTGTCCGGTTTGTACCGGTTTGGGTTCGCGCCTGGAAGTCGACCCGGAATTGGTGATTCCGAACGGCCGGCTGACGATTGCCGAAGGCGCGATTCGTCCATTCAACCGCGTGAACGTCGACGCGTGGTATATGAAAAAGTTGCAAGCGGTTGCCGATCAGTATAATTTTAGTCTGCACGTGCCGACCGGTGACATCAGCAAGGAAAATATCGAGCGGATTATGTATGGCACGGGCAACGAAAAATATCGCGTGAGTCTCGGGATTGGTCGGTCGTTCGAGACGACCTACGAAGGCGTCGTGCCAAATCTCGAACGCCGGCACAAAGAAACCGACAGCGACTTCATCCGCCGCGACATCGAACGGTTCATGCAGGAAAAGCCGTGCTACAAATGCCACGGCTTGCGGCTCAAACCCGAAGTTTTGGCCGTAACCGTACACGGCAAATCTATCATGGACGTTTGCCAAATGTCGATCGACGACGCGCTCGGCTGGTTCGATGAACTTCACTTGAGCGATCAGGAAATGCACATTGCGCAGCAGATTTTCAAGGAAATCAAAGCGCGTTTGAACTTCTTGCAAGAAGTCGGACTGAATTATTTGAACTTGCTCCGCGGCGCGACGACACTATCTGGAGGCGAAGCGCAGCGCATCCGGCTTGCCACGCAAATTGGCTCCGGCCTGCAGGGCGTTTTGTATGTTTTGGACGAGCCGAGCATTGGCTTGCACCAGCGCGACAACGGCCGGTTGATCAAAACCCTCAAGCATTTGCGCGATCTCGGCAATACGGTCATCGTTGTCGAGCACGATGAAGATACGATTCGCACGGCCGACTATTTGCTTGATATCGGCCCGGGCGCCGGCGTGCACGGCGGGTATGTGGTCGCGTCCGGCTCGCCAAGCCAGGTTGAAAAAGTCAAAAAAAGTATTACCGCGCAGTATTTGATTGGCGAAAAGAAAATCGCCACACCAAAAAAGCGACGTTCGGGCAACGGCAAAGAATTGATAATCAAAGGTGCCCGCGAAAATAATTTGCAGAATATCGACGTGACAATTCCGCTCGGTAAATTCGTGGTGGTGAGCGGCGTGTCCGGTTCGGGCAAATCTTCCCTAATTAATGATATTTTGAGCAAAGAATTGCTGGCGCGTTTGCACCGCGCGAACACGGTGCCGGGCAAACACGACGACATTGTTGGCATCAAGCAGCTCGACAAAGCGATTATTATCGACCAGTCGCCGATCGGCCGCACACCGCGCTCAAACCCCGCGACGTATACCGGATTATTTACGCCAATTCGTGAACTGTTCGCGCAGACGCCCGAAGCAAAATTGCGTGGCTACAAAGCCGGCCGTTTCAGCTTCAACGTCAAAGGCGGGCGCTGCGAAAACTGCGCGGGCGACGGCATTATCAAAATCGAAATGCACTTTTTGCCGGACGTTTACGTGCCGTGCGAGGTTTGTCATGGCAAGCGCTACAACCGCGAGGCGCTGGAGATTCACTACAAAGGCAAAACCATCAGCGACGTTTTGGAAATGACCTGCGAGACGGCGCTGAAGTTTTTCGAAAACCAGCCGAGCATCGCGCGCAAACTGCAAACGCTCGTGGAAGTTGGCCTCGGTTACATCGGTCTCGGCCAACCGGCCACGACGCTTTCCGGCGGCGAAGCGCAGCGCATTAAACTGTCAACCGAACTTTCTCGACGCTCGACCGGCCGAACTTTGTACATTTTGGACGAACCGACGACCGGCCTGCACATGGCCGACGTCGACAAACTTTTAAAAATGCTGCATGCCCTCGTCGACGCCGGCAACAGCATGATCGTGATTGAGCACAACCTCGACGTCATCAAAAACGCCGACCACGTTATCGACATGGGCCCCGAAGGCGGCGACGCCGGCGGCCGCATCATTGCCACCGGCACCCCCGAACAAGTCGCCCGCGTCAAAGAATCCTACATCGGCCAGTTTCTCAAAAAAATGCTACGATAAAGTCATGTTCTACAAAGCTGAGATCAGCGCGGAAAATGTGCGGCAGGCGAATGACATTCTAAATATGCTGCTTGCCAAAAAGCTGGTAATCGGCGGGCAGATTGTTTAGGCACCGGCGCATTTCCTTTGGAAAGGCAGCGTAAACCACATGCCCGAATACTGTACGATTACTTCGTTTACCGTCATTGGTAATAAAGCCGCCATCGCTGATGCGGTCAGAAAAATTTCCGTTGAAGAAGTACCAATGATTTGGTTCAGCGCGATTGAAGTTAATCAGGAATTCGCTGATTGGATCGAAGCCACAGTCGGACGTTAACTGACAATCCTGGCGCGCGGAGCTCAACTCGCGATGCTATAATGAGCTGATGGCGCATACGCTTTACGAAGTTCACGCGTTTACAGCTAATGGTGAAAATGGTAATCCTGCTGGCGTAGTGCTGGATGCCGACGGCTTGACCGACTTTCGGATGCAGGACATTGCTGCAGATGCGGGCTTTTCCGAAACGGCGTTTGTGAGCAAGAGCGAGGTAGCCGATCGCAAGCTCCGCTTCTTTACGCCGTCAACCGAAGTTGATTTGTGCGGTCACGCAACCATTGCCGCGTGGTCGCTTATGCATGAGCAAGGTCAAATTTCACCTGGGCTTTATACACAAGAAACGCGAGCCGGACTGCTCGGTATCACGATTGCCGACAACGGGCTTGTTTTTATGCAGCAGGCAGAAGCCGAATTCTATGAGACTATTTCCGCGTCGACGCTCGCGCCGCTTCTTGGCATTGGCAAAGCAGATTTTCATCCGACATTGCCGGCACAAATTGTGTCGACGGGCCTGAGGGATATTCTCGTGCCACTCGTTGACAAAAGCGTTCTCTCCCGGCTGCGTCCGAACCTCGAAGCTATTGCGGTATTCAGTTAGGCGCTCCCCTCTAATAACTCCAACAGTTTAGCTGAGTCTATGTCATACTATGGGGTATGACACAAACACTCACACAACAAACACAATACCAAACCTTACGATTAGTGCTGAATGAACGCCAATGGCGTATATACCT
>DASXEX010000013.1:0-12273 GCA_036489905.1 Saccharimonadales bacterium (SeqCode) | reverse complement strand
CTAATCTCATTGCGGTCATCTTTAGTAAGCTTGGTGTGATGTAATTCATTCGTTCACCGTACCACAGGGGCAACTCAGAGTGTTCGGATTCAAAACCGCATTTTAGTTAGCGGGTGTTCGGATTCATTTCCGCATTTGGGTTTGCGCTAGCTAAAACTCGTCGCAGCACCCGTATTCACGGGGCTTGTTCTTGAGATTATTCTAAACACAGAAGCCTTAGCAGCCCCTTGTATGACAAGGGGCTTTTTATTTCTGAAGCGTAGTTATGAGTGAGACTTCGAATTTCTTTAATTTAGATGAGCCATTAATACCAGGCATCAGCGACGAACGGATTGTTAGGACAGCGGCAGTATTCGCCACCTTACTGAGAGTAGAATCTCATACGAAGAAAGTTCCTGTACAGCAGATAATTACAGAGCTGTGGGATGATACAGGTATTCCCGCCTATGATGAACAAGGCAACCCGGCCGGTTACGTTGCTAATAGATTTACTGGTCTGCTAGGTGAAGCGGTACTCGTTCCGGGCGACGTACCACTTACGGAGAGGCGGGTACCGCACTTTTGTATAGGTAGCCTTATTGTCGCGCCTGCTGATCGCGGCCAAGGACTAGCCAGCACCCTTGTGAATACGGCGCTCATGACAGCCCGAGGCAGATGGTATAGCGGATTGCATGCCTTGTGTGCCGCAGATGAACCGGCAGCAGTTGGCGTGGCTAGTGCCGTTGCTACCTCTGGAGCTTCTCGGCGGCTGTTTGCGGATAACGGATTCTGGCCTACCGACAGCGTAGAGATTGCAGCAGCTCATGGATACGACGATAATGATCCTTTACCCCGGACAAAGTTGCTAATGAACAGGACTGTGGCATTGTAATGAGTAATACAGATCGTCTGTCTGATAAACTATTAAATATGAAAGGTGAGATTGAAGCGGCGATTACGGCCGTTTGCAAAGATTTGTTCGGCATCGACGTGCATGTTGAGTTGACGCGCCCCGATGAACAATTCGGCGATTACGCGACGAACGTGGCGTTACAGCTGGCCAAGCAGCTCGGCAAAAACCCGCGCGAAGTTGTGGAAAGTTTAGCTGAAAAAGTGCGCACGAGCCTCAGCGATAAAATGAGTGAGACCAACATTGCCGGCCCGGGCTTCATAAATCTCAAGCTGAGCGATGCCGCACTCATTGAACTTTCGCACGCTGCGCCAGCCAAAAGCCTGAGCGGCCAGGAAATCGTAGCGGAGTACTCTGACGCTAACCCTTTCAAAGTGCTACACGCCGGCCACGTTTACACCACAGTCGTTGGCGATGCCGTTGCTAACTTGCTTGAGAACGCGGGCGGGACAGTCCACCGGGTGAATTTTGGCGGCGATGTCGGCCTGCACGTTGGCAAAACTATGTGGGCGATCATGCAAAAACTGGACGGTGAAACCCCAGAAAAGTTGGCCGAAGTACCGGAAGCTGATCGAGCTATGTGGATGGCGCAGCGCTATGTGGAAGGTGAGCGGGCGTATAACGACAACGAGACGGCAAAGGCCGAAATTATCGAGGCGAATAAACATGTGTATCAGCTGCACGCTCAAGGCGACAAAGAAACGCCGTTTGCGCAAATTTATTGGACTTGCCGGCGGTGGAGCTATGAAGCTTTCGACGCATTTTTTGCACGCCTTGGCACCAGGCTCGAAAAATATTATCCGGAAAGCGAAGCCGCGCAGCTGGGCCTGAAAACTGTCAAGGAACACATCGGCAGCGTGTTCGAAGAATCGGATGGCGCGGTAGTTTTCAAAGCGGAAAAGTACGGTTTACATACCCGCGTCTTCATAAACCAACATGGCCTGCCGACATACGAAGCCAAAGACGTCGGGCTTATCGCCCGGAAGTACGAGGACTACCATTTCAATCGCTCAATCATCATAACCGATAACGAGCAAAAGCAGTATATGGAAGTAGTGCTCAAGGCAATCGAACAGTTCTGGCCGGATTTGGCGCACACCACAACGCACATCTCGCACGGCAAACTCAAACTACTGGGTGGCGTCAAGATGAGTAGTCGCAAGGGAAATATTGTTCGAGCCAAAGAGGTGTTCGAAATGACTGCCCACGAACTTAAAAATGCAAATCGTGCTTCGGATGACACCGTCATGCTCGGCGCAGTCAAGTACGCATTTCTCAAGACACGAATTGGCGGCGATATTATCTACGATCCGAAAGAATCGATAGCGTTGGCAGGCAACAGCGGGCCGTATTTGCAGTATGCGCATGCGCGGGCCAGAAGCATTTTGAAAAAGGCCGACACGGCTCGTCATCCTGAAGTTGATGCAAGGTCTAAGGCTGAGATTCCGAAACAAGTTCGGAATGACGAACCATTTGAGCCGGGCGAGCGCAGTTTGCTGCGCAAAATTTCCGAGTATCCGGAAGCCGTCGACAAAGCCACGCGCGAGCTCATGCCGCATCATATTTGCACGTATCTCTACGAATTGGCGCAAACCTTCAACCGCTTTTACGAGCATAATCGCGTGATTGGCGACCCGCGTCAGGAGTTGCGGCTGCGGCTCGTTGAAAACTACGCCGCCAAACTCAAGGCTGGCTTGGAGTTGCTTGGAATAGCCGCACCGGATAAAATGTAGCGAAGAGGAATTATGGCAGAACGAAAAGGACCAAAAAGCAAATCCACGAGCTCAAAGAAAGAATTGCCAAAATATTCCTACCGGTCGGCAAACACCGTTCGCGCCGAAAAACGTCAACGTGTCGCTTCGGCCACAAAACGTGCGGCGCGCCGGCCCGTGAGCGGGTTCGCGGAGTTTTTGCGCGAGCGCGCGGTCGTCGGCCTGGCTGTCGGTTTTGTCCTAGGCACCCAGGTACAGACCGTAGTCAAGCAGTTTATATCGAGCTTCGTCGATCCGCTGTTTCAGCTGTTGTTTTCCGGCAACAAGGCGTTGAGCTCGCGTACGTTCACACTGCATTTCGACGGGCGGCATGCCAATTTCGGCTGGGGCGAGGTTGCGTACGCATTGCTCGATTTTCTGTTCGTAGCAGCGACCATCTATGTGGTCATTAAGATTTTCAAACTCGACAAACTCGACAAGAAAAAGTAGCGAGCGAGGCGAAAAGGCCGCGGTTGAATTCATTGAAGTGGCAAGTTTTTGAAGTCACAACCTCCTGAACCGCTTGCGTAGCTATCGTTAAACGCTTATCATAATTCTAAAGTACGCGTTGACTTTGGAGGGAATGGCATGCATAAGCATATTTGGCGGCGAGCGAGTTTTCGGTTGGTGCCGTACGGCGTGCTGTCGATTGCCGGCGCAACTATTAGTCTTGTCGCAAACAATGCGCATGGCAGTACGCTCGACAGGCGGCTCGTTGCGGCGCTTGGCATGTTGCTGTTTGTAATTTTTGCGGTCGCTTTTTTGCACGTTTTGTCCAGCGCGATTCACGGCATGATTGCTTCACATCGGCTTGGTGCCGGTCGAGCCGCGGCTATGCAATTTATTTTGCGTGCGTTCGGATATATCGTCATTTTGCTCATCGCGCTCGAACTTTTGGGCGTGCCGGTCGGGCGGCTAATTCTTGGCGGCGCGGCACTCGGCATTGTTTTGGGCGTCGCGGCGCAGCAGGCGCTCGCGAATTTCTTCGCCAGTTTTGTGCTGGTGATTTCGCATCCGTTTATGGTCGGCCAGCACGTCACGCTCAATTCCGGCGCTTTGGGCGGCGAGTATGCCGGCACGGTTGCTGAGGTTGGACTGACGCATACGCGCCTGAAGCTTGAAGACGGCACCTCCGCGCTTTTGCCAAATGCCACACTTTTGTCCGGCGCTGCAATTTCGGTGCAAAAGCCGAAGCCTGCTTCCGAAACGAGTGATCAGCCGAAGGCAAACTCATAGTGCGCCATTTCTAAATTCCAAATCAGTATTGGCTGGAAGGACGACATGCCACAACAATTCACCGACGACGAGCTCAAGAAAAAGTTGACACCCGAACAATATCAGGTGCTGCGCGAAAAGGGCACTGAAGCGCCCGGAACCGGCAAGCTTTTGCACAACAAAGAAACGGGCGAGTACATGTGCGCAGCCTGCGGTGCGTCGCTGTTCAAAAGCGATGCCAAATACGATTCAACGACACCGGGACTCATCGGCTGGCCAAGTTTCAGCGAAGCGGCAAGCAACGAAGCTTTAACGCTACAACCGGACAACAGCCTTTTGATGCACCGAACAGAAGTAACTTGCCACAATTGCGGTAGCCATCTCGGCCATTTGTTTGAAGATCCGTCGTCGCCAAACGGCCAGCATTATTGCATCAATTCCGCCGCGCTGGACTTTAAGAAGAAAGATTAAATAGTGAAGAAGGTTCTATTCATCCACCGCTCAGTAGGACGTAACCTTATAAAATACGGCTACGTTTATAACCTGTTGAGGCAATATGAGGGAAGAATAGATTTCTTTGACTATGATCATAATAATGGCGTTCTCTCAACGGCTAATTCACATAAGAAGCTTGGTTATGTATTTCCGGGCCGTAATACTTATCCGCAAAATCTGGCACAACTTTTTGGTGCAGCGACGACTAAAACCAAACCGATTCTCGACTGGATTGACGGATACGATATAGTCGTTCTCAAATCCTGTTATCCTACGACCAAAATTAAAAGTGACAAAGAACTCGAACAAAAGAAACAAGAGTACAGGCAGATCGCGACGTACTTTGCAAAAAGCGGGCAGCATCTTGGCCTACTAACTTCACCACCAATGAAGCCGAGGCTTACTAAGCCTGAGTGGGCATCTCGAGCCAGACGACTATCTAAATGGATGACAGGCACAAATTTAGGTGAGAACGTAAAAGTTTTTGACCTCTTCGACCTGTTATCTGCGGATGAGAATGAAAAAGATGCTCATACATTGAGAAAAGATTATAGACGCTTACTATTCTTTGATGCTCATCCAAACAGAAAGGCTAACCTTGCTATTGCTCCGAAGTTCGTTGCCTTTTTAGACAATCTGTAAAATAACTACGAAATCTTTGCGTAGTACTTTTTGCCCCATTCGGCCATTTGTTTTAGCAGCGGAATCAGGTCGCGGCCTTTTTTTGTGAGCGTGTATTCGGTATGCGGCGGGACTTCGGCGAAAGATTTTTTGGTGATGATACTGCAGTGCTCTAAATCTTCGAGGCGCTGGCTGAGCGTGCGCGGGCTGATGCCGTGCAAAGATTTTTCCAGTTCGCCGAAACGCTTTGGGCCCTCAAACAGGTCGCGCAAAATCAGGGCAGTCCACTTGTTGCCGATGATACTCATGGCGCTGGCGATGCAGCCTTCTTTGCTTTCTAGCTTCTTTGGTTGGCGCGAAAACGTTTTCATACTTTACAAAATATAGTATAAGGCTTTATACTTAATACTATTAAAAGTATAGCATAAAACTCTGAAGGGAGCTATCTATGAAATTACAAATTATCGTGGGGAGCGTACGCGAAAATCGGGTGACCGACAAAGCCGCTAAATGGGTTGCCAGTGAAGCTGTCAAGCTCCCTGACACGCAAGCCGAGGTCGTGGATCTTCTCGATTATCCGATGCCTTTGTTCAACGAAGGTGTGTCGCCGCGCTACAATCCTGAGCGCAGGCCGATCCCCGAAGTCAAAAAATGGCTCGACAAACTGGCCGACGCCGACGCCTATGTGTTTGTGACGGCCGAGTACAACCGGTCAACGACGAGCGTCGTCAAAAATGCCATCGACTACCTGGATTATCAAATAGAGAAAAAGCCGGTGCTGCTCGTCGGCCATGGGTCGACCGGCGGGGCGCAGGCCATCGGCAACCTGCGCGAAGCTTTTCCCGGCGTCGGTGCCGTAACTATTCCGAAAGCGGTGTATCTGACCGACCGTCCCGGCGAAATCATGGACGATGAAGGCAAGCTGAACGAAGAGGTTGCCAACCGCGCGTACGGTCCGCAAAATATGCTGCAAGCCGCGCTCGAAGAACTCAAGTGGTATTCAGACGCCCTAGCCGCCACCCACAGCAAAGACCAGTAAGTTTTGAGAGACTTATGCGTAGCTCCGGCCTTGAAACGGCCGGAGTTTTGTTTTGCGCAAGGTACAGAGGTATAATAGCAGACAATGATTGACAAGCATGCGATTCCTACCAAACTGCTGTGGGTGGATTTGGAAATGACTGGTTTGGATTCGGCAAAGGACGTGATTTTGGAAGTAGCGGCGGAAGTTACGGATTTTAATTTCAAAACTTTGGCGAGCTACGAGGCGCGTGTAAAGCAGAAGGCCGACGTGGTCGTCGAGCGCATGCAGAAAAATATTTGGTGGAAGGATTATCCGGAAAACCGCGACGAATTTGTTCAGAAGCTGGACGATGGTAAATCGAGCAAAGAGGTTGAACAAGATTTGGTTGCGCTCGTCGAAAAGGAGTTTGGGCGCGAGCCGGCGATTCTCTCGGGTAATTCCATTCACAACGACCGAAATTTCATCAAGCAATGGTGGCCGGCGCTTGATCTGAAGTTGCATTATCGCATGCTTGACGTCAGTAGCTTAAAAATCTACATGCAAGGCAAATACGGCGTCGAGTTCGAGAAAAAGGAAATCCACCGAGCGTTCGACGACATCCAGGCCAGCATCGCCGAGTGGCAGTACTATTTGGAATGGCTGCGTCAGCACGGAAAATAGGCACGCAAAAATGGTGAAACCCAAATTCAAAGCGGTTGAAGAATATATTTTGAGTATGCCGAGTGCGTGGCTGGATTATCCGTTTGGCGAGCGCGTGGCGGTGTACAAAGTTGGCGATAAAATGTTCGCGCTGGTCGAAGAAAAAAGCGATCCGGTACGGCTAAGCCTGAAGTGCGACCCGTTGCTCGCCGAAACCTTGCGCGAAAAATACGAAAGCGTTATGCCTGGTTATCACTTGAACAAAAAGCACTGGAACACGTTGGTGCTCACTGGGCAGCTGGGCTGGCCGGAAGTTCAGGATCTCATCCGCCATTCGTACGACCTGGTTCGCTAGCTATCGGCGTTTTGCAGCTGGTTTTGCGCGCTCGTGAGTTGCTCCAGGAGCAATTGCTCGCCCTGGTAATCATTCGAGAGCAGCTGCCGCGTAGCGCCGTTTTGCGTGTTTGCGTAAGCTTCTTTGAGGTCGGAACCGTAGCCCTTTAGCTCCGTTTGCATGAGTCCTAAGAAACTTTGGTCGTAGTCGCTCGCGGCCGCGGCGTTGGTGAGGGCTTGGTCGGTGGCGGGGTTTTGCTTGAAAGCAAGCTTGCTGGCACTAAGCTCGGTGCCGTGGCTTGACAGGTAGCTTACGAGTTGCTGCTGCGCAGAGGTCATGCTTAAACTGCAGGTTTGCGCAAAATTGCTCGTCGTTTGCTGACTGACGGCCGAGGACTGCGTGGCAAGCGCGGCGACGCGGGCGAGCTCAGTTTGGTCTTGCGCGACCGCAGTGACATATTGCTGCGCATTGCTGCCGCCAGAGAAAAGCGACGCGATGATGGCCAGCACGATTAGTATAATCACGCCGCCGCCAACCACGATCGCAATGCGCATACCAAACGACCCGCCGGGCAATTTGAACAACCGCGCGCGCGGCGGTTTTTTCGGATTCGTAATAAAATCGTATGGATCACTGTACGGCGTCTGCGGCTGCATGCGCTTTATTTAATCACAAGCTGCTTCGCGCTTCCAGGGCAACTATAGAACAGACACCCCCAATCCGCATCAATCCCAGTATCCAGACGCAGCACCTGAGCCCCGCTTCCTTCGTCAACGTAACTCAATTACGTCTCCTCAGGCAACTGAACTCATGCACTATGTCTGGCTACTGTTTTGGCGCGGCTTCTGGGTGTTTGTTCTATAGCGTACAATAAAGAGTAAATGGATGCGGTCGAAGAGGTTAAAAGTCGCTTGAGCATCGAGGATGTCGTCGGCGAATACGTGCAGCTGAAACGGGCGGGTCGGAATTGGAAAGGCTTGAGTCCGTTTACGAGCGAGCGCACGCCGAGCTTCGTGGTGAGTCCGGAAAAGCAGATTTGGCACGATTTTTCGTCGGGCAAGGGCGGCGACATGTTCAGCTTCGTGATGGAAATGGAAGGGCTGGATTTCCGCGAAACGCTTGAGCGGCTGGCGCGAAAAGCCGGCGTTGATCTCGAACAATTTCGCGGCACGCATGGCGGCGGCAACGCGAAACTCAAAGAGCGTCTGTTCGAGACGCTGGAATTGGCGGCAAAGTTTTACCAAGTGCAATTTAGCCGCAGCCAAACGGCGCTCGAATATGTGTTCAATAAGCGGCAGTTTACGAAAGACACGGCGCTCGCGTGGCAGCTTGGCTACTCGCCGAACAACGGCTCGGCGCTGGTGGATTTTCTGAAGAGTAAAAGATTTAGCGAAGCGGAAATCAAAGGCGCGGGCTTAAGTGCACGGGCGTACCGCGGTGGCATCCAGGACATGTTCCGCGGCCGGCTGATGATTCCACTGGCCGACGGGCAAGGCCGCGTCATCGGTTTTACGGCTCGTTTGCTCGCCGACGAACCCGACGCGCCAAAATATATCAACACGCCGCAAACGATTTTGTACGACAAGTCCCGCCACGTGTACGGCTTGCATCTGGCCAAAGAAGCGATTCGCAAAAGTAAATTCGCGGTGATTGCGGAGGGGAATCTGGACGTGATAATGAGCCACCAAGCCGGCGTCCGGCAAGTCGTGGCCACGGCTGGCACGGCGCTGACCGAGCAGCACCTGAAAGCTTTGGGCCGCTTCACCCCCGACATCCGCCTGGGCTTCGACGCGGACAAAGCGGGTCTGGCGGCGACCGAGCGCGCCATTCCCATTGCCAGTAAAGTCGGCGTTTCTTTGAGTATTATCACCATCCCGAGTGGCAAAGACCCGGACGAGCTCATCAAACAAAATCCCCAGACGTGGCAAAAAATTATTCAGGAGCCGAAATACGCGCTGGATTGGCTGCTCGCGCGTTACGAAAAGTTGCTCGATTTGAACAGTGCGCAGGGCAAAAAGGAGTTCACCGGCGTGCTGCTGCCGATCGTGCGGAATCTGAGCGACAGCGTGGAGCAGGATCATTATTTGAACAAAATCGCCGAGCTGACGCAAGTGAGCCGCGAAGCGCTGACCACGAAATTACGCCAGACCGAAACAAGCCAAAGGCCGCGGCTGAAATCGCCGAAAATTACGCCAGAAAAACTCGACAAAAACGCCGTCGAAAACATCAAAGCTCAAAATCATTTGCTGGCCATTGCACTCACAAATCCGTCGTTGCGCGAGTATTTGAAAATGCTGACGCCGGACATGCTGCAAAACGAGCTGGCGCGCGAGCTGCTCAAATTTTTGCAAGTTCAGTCCGACTTTTCGGGCAAGCCGGATGCATTCAAAGTGCAAAAATTGGTCGAATATGCTAAGATATTAACATTACAGTATGAGGAACTCTACCAGGGCCTCGAGCTTTTGGAGCTTCGTAACGAAGCGGCTCGCCTGCAGGCACGCGTGGTAGAAAATTTTGTCAAACCCGAAAAACGAAAGCTGTCGGCGGCGCAAGAGAGTGCTGACGAAACGACGAGCAGAGAACTGCTCGAGCGCTCACGGCAACTAGATATATTATTAAAGCAAGCCAAGGGGGGCAATGATGGCTAAGAAGAAAAAGGACGAGATGACCGTAGATTTTGAGCAACTCAAGCAGCAACTTTTGGACAAGGCCAAGAAGGACGGCCAGATTGAGCAGCGCGATATTTTTGCAGCGATTCCTGATACGCCGGCGAACGCCGAAGTGCTCGACGAACTGTACACTGCGCTGGCCGATTCGAGCCTCGACATAACAACGACCGAGGCCGATGAGCCGGCCACAGCCGAGCTCAGCGACGCTTGGGCAAGTGAGGAGCCGGAAGCCGAAGAAGAAGTGGCGCCGCCAGCCGGCCGCATATATCTTGAGGACGACGTGGCCGACGACTCGGTGCGGTTGTATTTGCGCGAAATCGGCAAGATTCCGCTGTTGAACGCCGAAGAAGAACTGGCGCTTGCCCAACGCGTGGTCGCCGGCGACAAAGTCGCGAAGGACAAAATGGCCGAGGCAAATATGCGGCTGGTGGTGTCTATTGCCAAACGTTATGTCGGCCGCGGGCTGGATTTGCTCGATTTAATTCAAGAAGGCAACACCGGCTTGCTGCGTGCCGTTGAGAAATTCGACCCGGACAAAGGTTTCAAATTTTCGACCTACGCAACTTGGTGGATTCGCCAGGCTATCACGCGCGCCATTGCCGACCAGGCGCGAACGATTCGAATTCCGGTGCACATGGTCGAAACCATCAACAAACTTTTGCGCACGCAGCGCCGGCTGACGCAGGAGCTGAACCGAGAACCGACCAACGAAGAAATTGCCGAAGCCATGGAAATCGACGTGGACAAAGTTGAGCACATCATGAAGATCAAGCAGGACATTTCCTCGCTCGACGCCAGTATCCGTGATGATGAGGACGACTCGGTGCTCGCCGATTTCATCGAGGACGAAGACACGGTCACGCCGGAAGAATCGGCCACGAACCAGCTTTTGAAGGAGCAGGTGAAAGGTGTCCTGAGTGCGCTATCGGAACGCGAGCAAAAAATCATCAAGCTGCGCTTCGGCCTCGAAGACGGCAAGCAACACACGCTCGAAGAAGTCGGCCAGGAATTCGCCGTCACCCGCGAGCGCATCCGCCAAATCGAAGCCAAAGCATTAGCCAAACTCCGCAAACACAAAGACGCCCGCAAACTCCACGATTACATCAAATGAAACTAGCTTTCCATCTATGACCGAAACGGAAATTGACGAGCAAGCCAAAATTATTTGGAATTACATGCAGCTGCACGAGCAGCCGCAAAAAAGCGACGCGGTTTTTTGTTTGTGCAGCCACGACACGCGCGTGGCCGAACGGGCAGCAGAATTGTTTTTGGACGGGTATGGCGACTGGCTTATTTTTTCGGGTAGCGGCAAGGGACGCATTACTGAAAAAATGTTTGATAAGTCCGAGGCGGCAACCTTTGCCGACATTGCCCTCGACATGGGCGTGACGCACGAGAAAATAATTATCGAAGAGGAAGCCACGAATACAGGCAAAAATATTCAGTTTGTCTACAAATTGCTGCAAACCAGGGGCTTATATCCGAAAAGTTTTGTGCTGGTGCAGAAGCCGCACATGGAGCGACGAACCTACGCGACATTTAAGAAACAGTGGCCGGACGCTGATACAAAGATTTCGGTGACGTCGCCGCAAATCCCGTACGACAAATATTTTAACGCACAGAATCCCAAACGATTCATAATTGAGTCAACGATGGGCGGGTTGCAACGTATTCTCGAATATCCAAAGCGTGGTTTTCAAATCAAACAGGAAATTCCGGCCAAGGTATGGGCGGCGTATGAAAAGCTCGTGGCCGCCGGCTTTGACGGGCACTTGATTGCCAAATAGTCGAGAGTAAGGTACATTTGCGTTGATGGCAAAAAATCCACCGAAAATTATTGGGATTGGCGGATTGCCGCGAAGCGGTAAAGACACGCTGGCGGAGCTTTTTGTACAAGCGGGATATTTCAGCGCGTCGTTTGGCGATATTCTTCGTGAGTTTGCGCGCGAGCGTCATAAGGACAAACCGGATCCGATTTCCGTCGCGAACATGACCGAGACATCCAACTGGTTGCGCGCGACGCGCGGTGCGGACGTCATCCTGCAAGAAGCGTTGCACCAATTCGCCGAAAAGCAACAGGCTGGAGCAGAATACGAAGGCGCGATACTCCAAAGTATTCGCGCGCCAATCGAGGTGGATTTTATCCTTTCGCGCGGCGGCGAGTTGATTTGGGTGGAGACGAGCGACACCGTGCGGCATGCCCGAGCGCTCAAGCATCTGCGCAAAGGCGAAGTGCCGACAACGCTCAAGGAGTTCAAACGGCAAGAAGCGTTGCAGTGGCAGCCGCAACCCGGCATCCCCGCGGAAGCGCAAATGAATATTTCATACGTCAAAACCCACGCTACGTGCGCGCTCGTGAATAACGACGACAGCCTCGAAGTTTTTCTCAAAAAAGCGGCCGAGTTAATTGAATCGCTTAGCCGGTAATTTTCTCTTAACTTTTCATGACTAGACCTCTCTCCCAACCCCACCTAGTGTGCTACATTGTTCCCGGTAACTAAGGAAACAAAAACATGCAACAGAAATCTAAGTTTGAGTCACTCTCATCGCTCAAACCAGCTCAGTTCAAACGGTTGACCGGTGTCAACCGTGACACCTTTACCCTTATGGTTGGTATCCTGCACAAAGCCGAGAAAGCT
>DASXEX010000047.1:0-24849 GCA_036489905.1 Saccharimonadales bacterium (SeqCode) | reverse complement strand
TACAGTTTTAGATCGCGGTCACCTCGGTACTCTTCTAATGCTTCTTTCGGCGTCTTGTAGCCGAGAACTTCCATATAGCGGTTATTGAGTTTGGCTTCTACTGTCTGGATATAAACCTCACCGTACTGTGAGATGTCACTGTGGTATTCCGTTGTCGTATGACACTGTCAATGATTGGACTATTACAAAGGGTAATCCCTTGACGATAGGTGATCAAACGACGACTGGCAGTATAGACGAACTGGTATCCTTCAATAGGCTCGATACTTTAACGCCCAATGTAGCGAACAAGTTCCCGGAGAGTTCTATCATGAGCGACTTCATGGTGGCACTGGGGCGTCCCGTGCCTACTGGTGCCGCCCAGGCTGTACCACAAATACCACTGGCACCACTCGGTTAGAGGAGATCACATTATTTCAGGTGGGAGTAAACAATAGACCTCTTTCCCAACCTCATATAGCGTGATGCATTGTTTCCAGTAATACGGGACCAAACATATGCAACAGAAATCCAAGTTTGAGCAGGTATCCAGTCTCAAACCAGCTCAGTTCAAGCGGCTCACTGGCGTTAAACGAGAAACGTTTACAGCCATGGTCACTATCTTGCGTAAAGCCGATAAAGCTAAAAGACGTCGGGGTGGTATCGCCAGCAGGCTAGCAGTTGAAGACCGACTGCTGCTGGCCTTGGAGTATATGAGAGACTATCCAACCTACCTCCGTCTCGGACAGAACTACGGGGTGAGTGAAGGCTACGCCTTCAAGATCCACCGCTGGGTCGAAGATACGCTGATTAAATACAAACGATTTGCGTTACCTGGCCGCAAGGCCTTGCTCAAGAGTGATATGGAGTACGAGGTCATCCTGGTCGGGGATTTCCGATATGCTTTGCCGCACTTGGCGCATTGCCAGGCACGCTTGTTCGATGGTTCTTGCAAGAATTGAAAGATGAAGGTTTATGCCGTCTGCTTGATGGCTGCGACACTCGTGTGGCTTTCGTGCAAGATTGCCTTGCGATATGCGACAACAACGGCGTTAAAACTTTCGACGGAATTATGGAAGGAACAATCACCTCTAAACCAGAGGGAGATAATGGTTACGGTACGGATGCGATATTCATTCCGAAAGGCTGGAACAAAACATGGGGGTCAAATGAACGAAACAGAACAGGCCGAGTCGTCATTAAGACGCATCGGTCTTGAAAAACTGGAAGCATACTTACATAGCGGCGATACTCAATCTTTGATGGGTTACTAATTTTCGTTGCGACAGCACACAGCACCCCTTGATGTCATCATCTATCAAGCTATGGCTCCAGGCCGAGAGCTTCGGTATTCAAACCATGCATCATCGAGTTTCTGGCTTCTCGGACTATGGGGTATCGCGACTTCGCCCCTGATCTTCGCCAGACCTGACTGGAAATAGAAAGTTTTGTTACTATCGGGCTATAGTAGACATATGCGAGAAATTGAGATAAAGGCACATGTCAATAACCATAAAGCGGTCATTGAGAAATGCGTAAAAGCTGGTGTGGCACTCAGTAAGCCACTTAAGCAGCATGACATTGTCTATGCACGACCCGGCGACAAAGGCGGTGGTAAGGATTCAGTTGGTCTTAGGATCCGGACCGAAAACGACAAAGTAATCTGGTTTACGCTGAAGAAGATCTTGGGCAGCGGCCTAGATAAAATTGAACATGAAGTACGGGTAGATGATGCGAAAGAGCTCGCGGCTATTATTAAGCTGCTCGGTTTTGAATTGTATTCGGATCTTACTAAGGTACGCCGCAAAGCTAAAGTCGGTAATATTGAAATCTGCGTTGATGAGGTTACTGGCCTGGGAAATTTTATAGAGGCCGAGATGCTGGTGGATAACGAAGCTGATCACGATAGGGTAGTGGCTGCACTATGGAAGTTGTTCTCTCGGCTGGGCATCGAAAAGGCAAATGAGGTACATGAAGGTTACGATATATTAGACCGGCGAAAGCGTGGACTGCCGGTGTCTGAGACTTAGGCAGTTAACGGTCTTAGCATGGCTCAAACAGTGGTCTATGAAACGTTTTCAGCAACTTACCACTTCATCCAGCTCAGTGACCACTTAAATTAGGGCGCACAGGCCACGATGCGAGCCTTTTTAGTTTGTACTACTTGAGGCTGTGGCGACGGAAGTAGATGTAGTGTACGAGCGTGCCAGCGGCCGTGACAGCGGCGAATACGGCTACGACATCGCCTGGGCCTGTGTCAGTCAATTGGTGCGGTTGTCTGGGAGTTGATGAGGTGCCCGATGATTGATTTGATTTTGACTGCGAGCCGGTTGATGATTTGCTTGTAGAATTATTATTGGACGTAGAGCTTTCGCCTGATCCATTCGATCCGGAAGATGAGGAATGCGATTGCTGCTGCGACTGGCTCGTTTGCGGAGGAGGGTTGCCGGTCTGCGTATTGCTTGGGTTGCTCGGCCGGAAAAATACCGCCCAGACCAGCCCCACCAAACCAATCACTACCAAAATTATAACTGCAAGCCGCAGTAGCGAAATTTTGCGTGGGCTTTCTTGATCATCCGGTGGCATACGCTTATGAATCCTCCAAGGTATGCCTCAATAATATACTAAATTGTGATATATGTCATTTTAATGACTTAAAGCATAAGCCGTATACCTAAACACACACCCATTAATTCCACGCCTCAACCGCTTACTGCCAGCTGCGCGCTCGCAGTAACCGGACTCGGAATTGCTGCCTTTGGCGGCGGCGCACGGCGGTTTTGTGCGCCAGCTTGCGCTCCATCCGCTCTATGAATTGCCGGCGGCGGTTTACCTCGCCTTCATGAGTGAGCTGTTCTGGCTGCTGAATACTTTCTCGCTCTAACATGGCCGCCTCCCTTCGATCACATGTTACGACTCATATTATGGCGTAACTACAAGCGGATGGCCGTAAGCTTTTTCACTCGCGCCCAGTGAGATAAATCACGCTTGTGTAGCTCGGCTGCGGTTTTTTATTTTTAGAAGCGAATGCGATGCAGGAAGCGATCAAGCGGGTCGTGGCCGCGGCTTTCCATTGGCAACTGGTCGGCGAGCAAATCGGTAATTTTCTGCTCATCCTCTGGCGCGTAGTAGATCGTGAGCGCCGGCATAAAACGCTTGAGTGGCATGAACGTGATGCTTCGGAAAGCTCCTTCGCCGATAACAACGAATGAGCGAAACTGGCCATAGTCGTAAAATTTATCGGCCACCGTGAGCCCCGAATCGTCCAGGCGATATGCAAGCGTCCGCGGCTTGCGTCCAGCGTAGACGCCAAAAATAATCGCGGCGATCACGACCACGCCGGACGAAATTTTGTCTTTGGTAAGCAAGTAAATGATCGCGGTGAGCGCCGCTGTAGCCAGCACCAGCGCAAGATACCAGCCTGCGCCTTTTTCATGCGCGATGAACTCCGAAGCCGTCCAACCGACGCTGTCGGTGGCAGGCGCAGATTCAGGGGCGACTTGGGCTTGGCCTGCGTCGCCGGGTAGACTCGACTCGTCCGGAATCGGCTCGACAACCTGCGTTTGTGCGAGCGGCGCAACAGCCGCAACATTTTCCGTGGGCACTTGCGGTTGTTTGACGGTGTCCGGTTTGAGCGTGTCGCCCGGCTTGAACTGCCAACTCACTTGCACTTCAGGCTGCGTGCGCGCGTCATCTCCAGTCATAAGCGTTATTGTACACGGCGAGCAACAAAAGCTAAAGCCAGTCGGGAATTGATGAAGCAAATGGCCATTCTCGGCAAGCTTTGTTATACTTACCTCTGTTGCTGGAAGGGTGTCCGAGCGGTTTAAGGAACTGGTCTTGAAAACCAGCATGGCAGCAATGTCATCGTGGGTTCGAATCCCACCCCTTCCGCCAAAATGCTAAAATTGAGCCATGTATCCGGATAGCAAACAGCAACTGAGTTACGAATCTGACGATACCGTTTACTTTTTTGTCCACGCTTTTGACCCGCTCAATAACTGGTCGGCGCACGCGGTAGAAATTTGGGGCAAGAAATTCCCGACGGTCGAGCACGCATTCCAATATCGGAAATTTACCGAAACCGCACCAGAAATTGCCGCGAAGATTTTGGCGGCTCCAAGTCCGTGGTCCGCAATGCGGATTGGACGACAACATGCAGCTCAGCAACGTCTTGATTGGCGCGAGGTCAACGTGCCGCTTATGACGGAGATTGCCAAAGCGAAATTTATACAGAATGAGGATGCGCTTGAGTGCCTACTCGCAACCGGGGCCAAACGGATTGTCGAGAATTCGCCGTTTAGCAACTTCTGGGGTTGCGGCGCCGACGGCAAGGGACAAAATCAAATGGGAAAAATCCTGAAGCAAATTCGTGACGAGCTAGAGAATTCTCAGAAATGAGCACCCTCAAAATTGTTAGCTGGAATATTTTTCTTGGGCTTGGTTATCCGCGCAGTGCTTCCGAGCAGTTTTTGAGCTTATCAGGTTTGGGCAAGAAAGATACACAGGCAAATGTAAAGAAAGTCGCTGACGAGATCCGGCAGTTGAATCCTGATTTTATATCTTTGCAAGAGCTCACAAGTGGCCCCGGCCGATTCGACCAACTCTCAGCGCTGAGCAAATGGGCCAACCTGCCGCACCACTACTTTGCCCCGGAACGCACATTTCTCGGCCGCAGCAGCGGTAACGCCGTTTTGTCAAAACTAAAACCGCACGACAATCATCCGCTCGCACTGCCGTCTAACTGGGAAAAGCGAAATTGCATCATGACAGAGTTGTTGGCTGGCGGCCAGTTGCTGACAATATTGGCGACCCACCTGGGCGCGCACTGGATAAGCAAATGGGAACGGTTGCGCCAAGTCGAAACGCTTTGCGATATCATCCCAAAAATAAAAACGCCGGTGATTATAACTGGTGATTTGAATTGCGAGCCGACTTCCAAAGAACTCCGTAAGTTGATCAGCAATTCCAAACTCAAATCGCTCATAGAAACCCCGACCTATCCGGCTTTCAAGCCCAAAAATGTTTTCGATCAGATTCTGGTATCCCAGGAATTTTTGGTTCACGCAGCCGGCGTACTGGACGCCAAGGTGTCTGATCATTTGCCTGTATTTGCGGAGCTCTCAATCTAAGCCTTCCGCCAAATACTGATACCTGTTAGAATTATGTAGTCCAAACGGCGGCCAAGGGAAAAGAGCAGCCGGAGCGACGGATTCATTCCGACGCCGGCGTGATGAGAAAAACCGTAGGTTTATCTCATTTTTGGAGAGGTACCCAAGTGGCTGAAGGGGACGGTTTGCTAAATCGTTAGTGGGGCGCAAGTTCCAGCGAGGGTTCGAATCCCTCCCTCTCCGCCAAAGACAGAGCCCGCCGCGAGGCGGGTTTTGTCTTTGGCCTGAGCGCAGCGGGTGCACGAATCCTCCAGGGTTCGGCGAACGAGAAGCGCAGATAAAACCAAGCTTGCTTGGGTTTATCGAGCATCGCAGGAAGGAGCACGGCTTTAGCCGCGCGATCCCTCCCTCTCCGCCAAACAAAAGAGCCCGGGCATAACAAAGACAAAACCCGGGCTTTTTTGTTTACCCTACGCCTGGGCGAAGACGACCGCCTCGACCTTTTTGGCGCCGGCGGCTTTGAGGGTGGCTGCGGCAGCCTCCAAAGTTGCGCCGGTGGTGACGACGTCATCAATTAGGACTATGTAGGCGTTTTGGATTGCACGTGGCTTGCGGGCACGGAACGCGTCTTTGATTTGCTCGCGGCGTTTTGCGCGGCTACCGCCGACTTGCCGCTGCTGGCCAGCGCGCAGGAGCAGGGAAGCACGAGGCAAGCCGGCTTCCCGGGCCAGCGCTTTAGTAATCAATGCCGCTTGATCGTAGCCGCGGCGGCGCACTCGACTTGTTGCCGTCGGCACGTGCACCAAAATCAGATTTTCGCTCTGGGCGGTTTCACTGAGTAGCGACGCGAGCAAACGACCGATTTCGGCCGCGCCCACTTTGGCACGTCCGAACTTCAGCCGCCACACCAAGTCTTTCGCACTTTGCTCGTAGGTTGTCAGCGCTCGTACGCGCGTCAGCTTCGTCTGCCGCCGACAACTTTTGCACGTTTGGCTTAAAGTAGTCACCTTGTGGCAGCGATAACGTCGTGCAACCGCGCGGCGCAAACCGCCGCCGCAATTTGCGCACAGCAGGGCGCCTTCATTACCGCAGCCCATGCACGTGTGCGGCGCCAAAATACTGACAAAATACTCAAGTATAGACATTGTTGTACTTCTTGTGTTGTAAATAAGTGCTCCAGGAGTTGCACTCTTTTTGTTATCTAGGCTATACTGCATGCAAGACAAACACAAGACCGTTTGAACAATTAACGTGGAGGGTAACAACTATGGCGCGACGTAATCGCGGCGAAGACGACCTCCTCATGGAAGAGGACGAATTGACCGCCGCCTTCCTGGGAGATGATGATGTGGCTGCCGCAGCGCAAGACGATCAAGCTGTTGCTGCTGGTACGCAGCCAGCTGTCGCAAATGATGAATGGGACGAAGAAGAAAACTTGCCGGGCCAGCTGGCAGTTGATGTCTACGAGACGAAAGAACGGCTCGTGGTCAAGGCACGCACCGCAGGCGTCAACAAGAGCGAGCTGGACGTAAGTATCTCTGACAACACGCTGACTGTCCGCGGCACGCTTTCCGCTGGCAGCGAAGAAGATGTCGAGAATTACTTCTTGCAAGAATGCTACTGGGGCGAATTCTCGCGCAGCATCGCATTGCCGGTGCCGGTGAAGGAAGAGGACATCGAAGCCATGCTCAAAGATGGCGTCCTAACCATCAGCTTCGGCAAAGTCAAGCAGGACACGGTCAAAAAGATTCAGGTTCTGTAGAAGAAGTGTCCTAGAAACTAAACCCCGCGAGTCCTTCGCAGGGTTTAGTTTTATAGTATAGTTTTTCCCGAATTGACTTTACGGAGCGGCCACACCGTTGACGGCTTTGTTGAGCACAAAATGCACGATAAATTGTGCCAGAGCAACAATCACCAAACCTACAAGGGCGTAAACAATCGTGTTTTTGGCGCCCGTAATGTTGCCGGACTCGCCACCCGAGGTGATGTACTTCAAGCCGCCGACAATAATCATAATCACCGCCACCGTGCCAACGATAATGGACATGATATCGATAGCCGTCTTAATAATCTTTTGGAGCGCACTCGTGCCGCCACCACAGTTTTGGTCACCGCCGCTAAGGTCTCCGTTTGTGCCGGAACATGCGTTGCCGCTAAAGTCGGTGCTGCTTATGTCGGCTGACGCGGCTGCAGGGACAAGCACGGGAGTCATTAACGCAAAAACCGATGCCGCCACGACTAAAACATTTTTGAATTTTTTAATCATGTTACGAGTGCCTTTCATTATTGCTACTACGTTTATAGCACAAGCATTGGCGCGAGTTCAAGCATTTATTCTAAACGGTTCACTACACCCTGCTTAGGACAAAGTGCACAAGGGCCTGTGCCAGGGCGACAACTACCAAGCCGACTAACGCGAAAATAATTGTATTTTTGGCACCGGAGATATTGCTTGCGTCGCCGCTGGACGTAATATATTTTATACCGCCGACAATGAGCATTA
Organism: Saccharimonadales bacterium (SeqCode); assembly: GCA_036489905.1. Lineage (GTDB taxonomy): Bacteria > Patescibacteriota > Saccharimonadia > Saccharimonadales > UBA4665 > JAICLK01. Next base: position 17,256 of record DASXEX010000047.1, on the reverse strand, counting down.
TCACGGCGATGACACCGGCAATGGCGCTTAGAAGATCTACGACGTTCTTCAGTGTTTGGTTTATGGTGCCGGTGCCGGTGCCACACGAGCCGTGCGCCGGCGCGATTCCGGCGCATATATCGCTTTGCGCACTAGCCGCTGCCGGCGCAGTGACAAGCGGTGCCGCTAACACACCGAGTAGAACGCCCGCGCAAACGATTCTTGCGACGATATTCATAACAACTTTCATGCGTAAATTCATTATACCCTGCTCACAATAAATGAAATAATCGCCTGCGCAAGGCCGATAACGACCAGCCCAATCGCGGCATAAATGATGGTATTTTTCGCGCTGGCAGTCTTGGCGCCGTCGCCGTTGGAAGTTATATAGCTGATGCCGCCGACAATCATCATAATTACCGCTGCAAAACCGGCGATGATAGCGACAAGCCCCGTAATTTTTCTAATCACGCCCTTGCTTCCCGTCAGCTGGTCGGCGCCGTTGGTGTGACACGCCGCCGAACTTTTGCCGCCTTCCTTGCACGCGGTGGTGTACGGATTCGTTGCCGCCAGTACGGCGGCGCCGGACACAAAAAACATACCGGCGATGATAGCGATAGACAATGCAGCTAAAAGAATTCTCTGCATTTTAGCCCGGCCCCACTTGTTTTATGAAAAATCCGACCAACGTGACAGCCAACACTGAAATGGCGATGCCGATTGCGGCGTATGTGATTGTGTCCTTCGCTTTGCTCACCTTTTGCGGGTCGCCTTGCGAAATTACAAGCTCAAACCCGGCAATCACCACTATAAGCAACGAAACGGCGCCGACAATAGTAAACACAATCGTTAGCACTTTATTTATTTCACCCTGATTGGCAGACGCACGCGGCAGTGGTGCTGCGCTCGGCAGCGTTTGAGCGATGTGCGCCGCGAGTGTGTGTGCGTAGGCAAAAAACATCATCCCAGTCTATTCCCCAAAAATGAAACGATACCTACCGAAACAAGCGCGAGCATCAGACCTACCAGCGCATCGATAACCGTCGAGCGCGCCTTGGCAGCCTGATCCGGTTCGCCGCGGCTCGTTACAAACTGGATGCCTCCGTAAATCACAAACCCTATCGCCACCAGCCCGGCTATGTGCAGACCTATATCAATCAGCGCCAGCAGAATCAGCAAAAAGTCTTGGGGAACTTGGAAATTAATAACCTGGCATGAACCGTTCAGCTTCAGGTAGGAATACCAGGTAGGAATACCAAAAAAGTTATGAGTGCAGGTTGAGCCGCCCCCACCGCCGCCTGGCTGTGGTGCCGCTTTCGCAAAGTTATAGAGGAAGTTGAGCGCCAAAAATTTTGCCGGCGCGCTATTTCCCATTAAGTAACCCTCCGGGAATGAGCCAAGAGAGCAGGGCAAAGAGCAAGAAGAATCCTATCAATGCAACGACGGCATTTTGGATGTGGCCTTTTGCCGCCGCGGCTTTTTGCGGGTCGCCGGATGACGACGCATACTGGATACTGCCAAACACAATGCCGATGGTCGCCGCCAATCCTACCGCGCCAGCCAGAACGGCAATGAGCGGATTTATGTACTTCTTTACCAGGTCACATTTGCTCGGGGTGCACGTCGTCAGAGCAGGATCTTGAGCTGCCTGGACACCACACGATTTTGGTTGGTTCGATACGACACCAATACATAGGTCGTTTTTAAAAACGTCGCTGCTGCAGCTGCTTGCCTTATAAAAACCGTCGACCGCGTGCGGAACGTCCGGGTTTCCCGGGTCGTTATACCAGCAAGTGCCTTTATTTTTTGGGTTGCCGCTAATTGCTGACGGGCAGGTTACTGCGCCTTGATATAATATCGCGCATCTGGCAGTGCTTGTGGCGCTACCGCCACCGCCACCCGGCTGCGGTGCCGCTACGGCAAAAGCTGGCGCCGTGGTAAAAAGCAGGGCTGCCGGCACAGCAGAACTGAGCATAATCACACGCAGTCGATGGCTCTGGCGTATTACTTGGCGGACTTTGCCTAAAATGATCATGTATCAAAACTATATCGCTATTGCTGCCCCCAATCAACTGCCTCGGTGTATTGTCCGGTCGTGCCGAGACATAATGTTTACGCTTCTAGTGAAAAAGAACACCGCTTGTGGTATAAACAAATATAAATGATGCGCGCAAAAAAATCTCGCTGGTGGCCTGTAGCCCTATTGGCAGGATTCTTAATTACTCTTGCGCTACCGCTACTGAGTGCAGCACCTGCTTACGCTGCCAGCGCGGCATGGACTGACCAATCTGACATTTCCTATGATAGCGGAACATGGACAAAGTACAGCGTAAGCGGCAACGTTATGACACTCACCACATCGGGCACTCCACAGTGCCCCATGGTCATGAAAGTCGGTAACAGTAGCACTAGCTACAAAACCGCCAAGAGCGTGAACGTAACAACAGAAACAGCTCATGTTGGGCCGCATGACGCGGTCACCTGTAGCGACCCTAAGACTACCACCATATCCCTATCGAACACATACAACAGCGTCGTTCCTCCTCCTAGCGGCTCCGGCAACGGCAAAGAGCCGGAACTGCAATGTACGATCCTGTCGTTTAACCCGCTGAACTGGTTCATATGTCCGTTGGTGGATGCCGCCCAAAGCGCGGTCAATGATTTGACCTCGGCCATCGACAGCATGCTTACGGTCAATACCAGCGCCACTTTCGGCAGCAACCCAACCGGTGACGGCTTTAAGTCGGCGTGGAGTACGTTCCGGCTTTTTGCGATAGGCATAATCATTATTGCCGGGCTGATTATGCTGATTGCCCAGGGACTAGGCATGGACTTTATCGACGCTTACACCATCCGCAAGATTTTACCGCGCATGGTAGTGATGATAATTTTCATAACGCTATCCTGGTATGTGTTGGAGTTTCTTATTGGCCTGAGTAATGATGTCGGTAATGGCATACGCTACATAATTTACCAACCCTTTACGACGAGCAAGTACCTGAAGGACACCGTTAATGTTGGTAACGGTGCCACGTCGGTTGGTTTCATAGTGGGGGCAGCGGGAATACTTGCACTGGGGCTCATAGGCCTTTTGTCCTTTGCGCTCACTGCCTTTGTGGCGCTGCTCGTCGCGTTTGTCGTGCTGATCGTCCGAAAGATCGTCATTATAATGTTAGTTATCATGGCGCCGCTTGCCCTGGCCTGCTACATCCTGCCGAATACCGAAAAAGTCTGGCAGTTTTGGAGAGACACCCTTATCTCCATGTTAATCGTATTCCCGATCATCTCTGCCATGATTGCCGCAGGCAGGGTGTTCGCGGTAGTCACGTATAACAGCCCGGGCAATGCTACCGTAAACCAAATCACCGCTTTTATCGCATACTTCCTTCCTTACCTATTGCTTCCCATGGCGTTCAAGTTTGCCGGCGGCACACTGGGCGCGATCCACGGCGTTGTGCGAGACAAGTCTGGTGGCCTCCACACCGGCCTCTCGAAATTTCGTCGCGGGCAAGCGGCCAACCGCTTCAACCAGGCGCGTGAAGACCGCGGTGGCTTCGTAGGCGCCAATGCTCTAGGCAAAGTCTACCGCCGCGCAACGCTTGGTGGGAATATGCTCACAGGCAGAGGCCGGAGAAAATACGCTGGCAATGTGCAGAAGATGCGTCTAGCTGGAGCCGCAAAAACGCTGCAAGAAGACGAAGGCTTTACGTCGGGCGACGATGATGCCAACGAATTGGCAGCACAGGTAGGCATGACTAGAGGCAGGTTCGTAGACGCGTATATGGGGAGAGGGTATACAAATACCCAAGCCCAGGCAGCACTAGGAAGGCTGGAGGTCGGCTATGGTGCGCAAATGGGCAGCGGTGCTATGCAAGTTGCGGCGTTTAAGGCGGCTGGCGCCTCCAATGGCGCCTATGACAGGGGTGATCTCCGTGCTAACCAAGCTGCCATCTACGGAGCTGCCGCTCCGCTCGTGGCCGCAGGCTTGATGAGTGAAAGCGATGCTGCAGGAGTAATAAAAAGCAACCCCGCACGTCCTGACTATTCCGCAACTGGGTGGGGCAGTACAATAGGTCAAGTCGCGGCAAGCACTGCGGCGTATCAGGGTGGGGCGCGGGGCATTGATCTTGTCACTGAAGATCAGTCAAGAAGTTTGCGCAACGAAATTCAGGACGAGTCCAACGCGGGTGCTGTCCTCGGCGGCCACTTCCGGGCAGTGCGAGCCCTTGCGCCAGGCTACCTGGACCGTTATAACGAAGCTAAGCGTAGCGGTGATAGGCGAGAGGTCGAGAAGCAGGCTGCTACTATAATGGGCATGTACGACCGACTCGGTAACGAAAGTAAGACTAAGCAAACAGCATTTGGCCAACAGGTTCTGGGTGCGGGCGTGATAGGCAAGGACGGCACTATGATAACTGTTCGTAAGGATATTGAGGAACTCCGCGAACGCGCCCCGGACGCACGCACTGGCGAACAAGGCGTGCTTGAACGGCGTCGCGAACTCGGAGTTCGGGAAGGCCGTGACCCTAATCTACACCCGCCCGAAGACACCCAAGGTCACTAGATGTAGCCGCCCAACGGCAGTATGTCTACTAACCTAGTAAGTCGCATGATTGACTTATTGTCATGTTTATGCTAATGTTTAAGCATACGCAGACATTAACTAACAATCTAAGTCACCTATGAGCGAGCAGCAACCCAGCCAGCAAGACACGGCACCATCGAGTGGAGACATCTTGGACTTGGAGCCGTTCCGAGATCCAGAGACCGGCGAGGAGGTGTACGCTTCACCCGACGATGCAGACGGACTGGAATTAGCACCCGAAGCTGGCGCAAGCCCAACGACGGCGTCTCCGGAGCCGGCAGCGGAACCTGGTGCCGCGCCCGGCGACGACAGCGGTTTAACTCAATACTACGTTCGAGCTCGCAGCCGTCCGAACCAACCGGGAAGCACCTCGACTGGCGGTGGCACGGCACAACCTCCGCAAGGCCAGCCGGCAGGAAGCGCTGCACAGGTACGCCGGCGAGCCACAGGAAAAGAACAAGCCGGTGGAGTACCTCAACCTGCCGCCGGAGGCCAAGGCGGCCGCGGCAATGGCGGACAGCAACCGCAGCCGTCAGCATGGGAAGCCGGAAATGGGAATGGCTCTGAGCGCGCCGAAACGATGGCCGAACAGCGGGCGGCCGCGTTGCTCGCAACCCTGGCGCGCAAGATACACGAAAATGGCGGACGTGCCAACCCCAGAAAACTGCGCAGCGATCTTCAACTGCCAGACAGAACACCTGAGTATATGCACAGCCTGGGGGGCGATGACGGACATGAGCGAGAACGAGAAGTTGCGCGGGAAGACGCCAGGGAACGCTTCATGTGGAGCACCGTCCAAGAGCTGGTTCGCCGAGGAATTATTACTGCCCACCCAAATTCAGGGATCGATGGTCAGCTTTTGCTGGACTCTGGCTCCGACTCAGAAGTTGCCCGCGCCTATTTTAACTCTGGCTTTGTGCTAGTGGAGACGCCCGGAGTGACTAAGGCAGCGAGCGGGCAACCTAGCTGGGGTGCGTGCTTGAAATATATCCGTGAAAGCCGCCCAAGCCAAGCATACCTCGATAAATTCCTGCCGCTTGCAAGAGCAGATGTAGTAGAAATTGGTGAGCATGGCGTGGTCGAAAGACCCCATATCGTTGAAGAAAGCAAACGAGCCAAACCGTTAACTCTGTACGACGTCGGCCAGAAAATGTATGCAGCAGTAGTAAAGCAAACTGAACGTACTATCCCAGGTACCAACATGGGGTGGATGAAAACGCGAAGGGCAGTGGTTAACGCCACTAAACCGGTGCCCGTAGTTAGCAGAGTGCTACGCTCAACAGGAGCAAAATCCCCCGAAGTGATTGGCGTCGAGATGGCCGACCTGCTAAAGGCTGCCCTGGAGCAATCAGCGGCTCGTCCTGGACGTGGCGGAGATTACCGCGCCGAACTACGCCGCAGGCTCGCTGAGTTTTCCGACGATGCTATTGGCAGACTTGAAAGCTCCACTGATAGAGCCGATCATATGCGAGCCGGCGCGCTTAGGAAGCTCGTAGGAAACAACGGATACGAGAGGTTCGCCTCATCCATTTTGAGGGCAATGACTATACCGAATGGAGATCCGGGTGCAATTGACTGGACACGAAAAGCGCTCGTGACTGCCATGGAGGAGCTCAACGTGTCTCGGCGCGACAAAGTAGCTAACCTGGCAGCGGGCGTACTCTTTACTATCGGTAACCTCCTTGGCACTCCTTACACGAACGCCGCCAAACGCCCGGCTAGCAGGCCGCAGCCGCATACTGCCGCGCCACCTCCAACCTATCGGCCCGACCGTCCGCTTTTCTAGTTTTTATCCGTGCAAAACCTTGAGCCGCGTAGTAGCCCTCGGTTATGCCTACAAAGCATGGCGACGATAAAGTTCTGCAGGATATCGAGGCGGAAGACAAGCTGGCCAAAGCCCTTGATGGTTTGATTGTGGTGCAGGTTTGACAGAATGGATGCGCTACCATACAATCTAAATGTACAAATCAATTGTAGGAAGGGATGCATTGCGTGTCTACAAAAACCATAGACAGTACAGATCTAAGGAATAACCTTGGCGAATCGATTGACCTGGTAGGCAAGGGTGAAACGCTGTTGGTAAAAAGGCGCGGGCAGCTCAAAGCTGCACTCATAGATATTGACACGCTGGAAGATTTACTGGAGGCAGGCGACCCAAAGTACGTAGCAAGCATTAAAAAGGCGCGGGCAGACTATAAGAGCAGACAGGTTTTTAGTTTGGACGAGGTGTTCGGAAACATCTAACGATGTCTCGCTACACTCTTGTTATTACCAAAACGGCCGTCAAAGACCTTGAGAGCTTGAGCGAACCTGCCAAGCGGCGACTTAAGCAGAAACTCGCTTACTTTTTGGAACAGCCGGATGCTTTGAGTTTTGCGAACCGCCTGGTGAACTCCAAAATAGGCACCTTTCGGTGGCGAGTGGGGGATTATCGGGTTTCTTTTGACGTTGACGGTGCAACCATCGTGGTGTTGCGCATTCGTCATCGTCGCGACATTTACCGACGTTAGTTGCCGTCAAATTATCGTTGAATCCTAGCAAGCTTATTTTTTTCGGTTATACTTAGGGTAAGTTATGGCAACGTATAAAGTTCTGCAGGATATCGAGGCTGAGGATAAGCTGGTCGGGCCGTTGACGCTCAGGCAGTTTCTGTACGCGATTACGTGCATCGTGTGTCTTTATATTTGTTTGGTGGTGGTGACAAAGCATGCGGCATATTTTATGGCTATATTTTTGCCACCGGCGCTGATTTTTGGGTTTTTTGCGTTTCCGTGGGGGCGTGAGCAACCAACTGAGATTTGGGCGCTTGCCAAAGTACGTTTTATGTTGAAGCCGCGCCGGCGCATTTGGGACCAAAGTGGAGTCAAAGAACTCGTGACCGTGACGGCGCCCAAACGTGTCGACCCGATCTATACCAATGGCTTGTCGGAAACCGAGGTGACAAGCCGGCTCAAGGCGTTGGCCGACACGCTCGACAGCCGCGGCTGGGTTGTCAAAGACGTAGACGCCGCACACATGAACGCCGCGCTTTCCGGCGCCAGTACCGCTGAGTCCGACCGGCTTCTCGGTCTCAGCGCGACGCCGCAAGCTCAGTCGGACGGCGACATACAGCCGGCCGAGGATATGCTTGACGAAAAAAATAGTCCCATTGCCAGACAATTCGACCAAATGATCGAGAAGTCGAACGTCGAGCATCGCGAACGCATTAAGCAAGAAATGAGCCGCGCCGACGCACCGACGCTGACGCCAGCTCCAAAAGCAACTGCAAGCTCGAAACCCGCATCACCGCCAAACGATTACTGGTTCCTCGGCCAGGTGCCAACCACCGGTCCGGCGCAGGTAGTCACGCCAAACGAACCGGCTTCTGCCGTGCCGGCTGCCGTAGCGGCCGCTGAACCTACCGCTGCCGAAAAAGCGCTCGCTCATCGGCTTAAGCAACAAAATAAAGACAGCATACAAATCTCTTACGGACACATGCGGACTATCCAGCCGCTGTTAGGACGGCCGCAGGCCGCACAATCTGCAACTCAATCGGCTACGCAAAAGGCCAACGATGACGCCGACGCTGCGGACGCTCAAGCCAAAGAAAAAACCACAAGCGCAACAGTGACACGTCAGCCTAACCCTGGTACACTAAAGTATGTCAACAACAACGATCTCACCGTGGCAACCATCGCTCGGCAAGTCAACGAGAATCCGCCCGACGAAATCGTCATCTCCCTTCATTAAACACGTTCGGCGTGGGAGGTTGTTCGACTAAGTTATGGTGGGATAACGGCTTAAAACAATGTATTCAGGAGTCAACAAAAAACTGAGCATGCACGAACAGCAGGCTGTAGGGCAGGCTGTGAGAGAGGTTATGTCGGCGCAACGGCTAGCTGGCGAGGGTTCCGGCCAGCACGCTTACACGCCGCGGTCGGCCAACGACGCGCCAAGGCTTCAAGGCGGCCCCCGCCCATCGGCGCTATCACATGACGAGCTTGTAGCAGCACCGGCGGCTTCCGGTGCTGCGGGGCAGCCCACCGCAAAACCGGCAGTAAAATCAAACCCCAACAGCACCCAAAACACGCTGCAAATCGCCGAGGTCCGCGACGGCCTGGTCATTATGAGCGACGGTACGTTTCGCTCGGTCGTCATGGCCAAATCCATCAACTTCGACCTTATGAGCCCGCAAGAACAAGAAGCGGTCGAATACAGCTATCAAGGTTTTCTCAACTCATTGTACTTTCCGGTTCAAATTTTCATCCGTTCGCAGAAGGTCGACTTGCAGCCCTACATCGCCAAGCTCGACAAAATCCGCAGCGAGCACGACAACATGCTGCTGGCAATGTTGATGGAAGATTACATCGAGTACATTAGCGGCTTGAGCGAAGAGACAAACATTATGGATAAGAAGTTCTATGTGGTCATCCCATTTTCAACGGTGGAGAGCGACAAGCAGCAGTCGCTCACCAGCAGCAAGAGCTTTATCAGCGGCTTCGCAGAAATGCTCAGCAACAAGCCAAGTCACATTGTTGTAAACGAGACGACGCTGGAAAAAGCTAAGACCGAACTGCGCAACCGCGTGCAGGCAACCCTGAGCGGCCTAATGCAGTGCGGCGTCAAAGGCCTGCCGCTCGACACGCAGGAACTTATTGAGCTCTACTACGACATGTATAACCCCGACACCGCCACAAACCAACACCTCAAGAATTTCAACGACCTGACCGCCGACATCATCACCAAAGGCGAGGGACATGCGCCACAGGCGCACCTAGAAGGGGAACTGCAGTAATGGCTTTTGGCAAAAAAAAGAATCAGCAAGGCGACCCGACCGTTATCGCCCAGGCACAACGACAACAGGAAGAGCGCGAGGTCAGTGCCGCTTTTCAAAAGGGCATTACCGCGCTACGTGACTTTATCGCGCCGGGTTCTATCGAGCTGCAACCTGATTATTTCCGGATTGGAACGCGCCTTGCGCGCACGTATTTCGTCTACGGTTATCCGCGCCAGCTCTACACCGGCTGGCTGAGCAGCATGGTCAACCTCGATGAAGTCATGGACATGTCGATGTTCATTTATCCGGTCGAGAGCCGGGTTGTGCTGGGCAACTTGCGTAAAAAAGTGACCCAGCTCGAAGCCGGCATTCAGATCGACAACGAAAAAGGCCGCGTGCGCGATCCGGCGGCGGAAGCTGCCGTCCAGGACGCCGAGGAAATGCGCGACAAATTACAGGTTGGCGAGGAGCGGTTTTTCCGCTTCGGTTTGTACTTCACCGTGTATGCATCATCGCAAGAAGAGCTGGAGTTTATTGCGCACAAGATCGAGTCTATGCTCGGCCAGCAGCTCGTGTTTTCCAAAGCGGCCACATCCCAGCAAGAGCAAGGGCTGAACAGCACCGTGCCGCAATTTTCCGACCAGTTGCAAATTCGGCGCAACGTTTCTACCGGCGCACTTTCGACCAGCTTTCCGTTCACCAGCGCCGACTTGAGCCAGGAAAATGGAATTCTGTACGGCATCAATATGCACAATTCCGGCTTGGTTATTTTTGACCGCTTCAGCTTGGAGAACGGCAACTCGGTGGTCTTCGCCAAGTCCGGCGCCGGCAAATCATTCCTGGTGAAGCTCGAAGCGCTGCGATCGCTCATGTTCGGCACCGAAATTTTCATCATCGACCCCGAAAACGAATACCAGCGCATGTGCGATGCGGTGGCCGGCTCGTATGTGTACTTGAGTTTGAATTCTCCCGTGCACATCAATCCCTTCGACCTGCCAAACGTAGTTGATACCGAAGAGGCCGACAACGCACTGCGTTCCAACCTCATCACGCTGCACGGCCTTTTGCGCTTGATGATGGGCGGCGCACAGGCACAGATGATGGGCGGCAACGCCGCGCTCATGCCGGCGCTGAGCCCGGTCGAGGAAGCCGACCTCGACGCCGCGCTTATCGAAACCTACGCCAAGGCCGGCATCACCAACGACCCGCTCACACACGCGGCCATTCCGCCGACCATCAACGATCTGTACGATACACTCTTGCACATGGGTGGCACAGGCCCGCAACTCGCGCAGCGGCTGCGCAAATACACCAGCGGTACGTTCGCCGGTATTTTCAGCCAGCAGAGCAACATCGACATCAACAACCCGCTCGTCGTCTTCAACATCCGCGACCTCGAGGACGAGCTGCGCCCGGTCGCCATGTACATCGTTCTCAATTACATTTGGAACAAGACCAAATCCGACCAAAAAAAACGCCTGCTCATCATCGACGAGGCCTGGCAGCTGATGAAATACGAAGACTCGGCCAACTTCATGTTCAGTCTCGCCAAGCGCGCGCGCAAATACAATCTCGGCATCACGACGATTACGCAGGACGTCGAAGACTTTATGGGTTCGCGCATGGGCCGCGCGATTGTGGCAAACGCCAGCATGCAATTTTTGCTCAAGCAGTCGCCGACCGCCGTCGACATTTTGGCTGATGTTTTCAAGCTGACGAGCGAGGAACAAAAGCGTCTCAGCCAATTCCCGGTCGGCCAAGGCCTGTTCTTCGCCGGCCAAAACCACGTACACATCCAAATCGCCGCCAGCCCGACCGAAACCAGCCTCATCACCACCAACCCCGAACAAGTCCAGCAAATCGAAGCCATGCAGCAGGACAACTCCGGCCAATCCTCGCCCGATTTCCAAGGCACCATCGACCTATCCAACCGCCTAGCTCCTGGGGTATAATCACTGAAACATAAGGACTATAAATGCCTGAAGTATATGACAAAGAAAAGGAGGAGACTCAGGGTGGCGCTGAAGGGGAGTTAAGACGCCAACAGGAACAAGATCGAGGAATACAAGCAGGCATACAGGCTACAAAACAGAAGTTTGAAGACTCTGACTGGCGGAAGCGAATGGTCGACACCAGTACACCTGGTACACTCGAGGATTTAAAGCGCCTTGAAGGACAAGAAGGAGAACGACTCAAAAAGGCTATACCGACTACCGACATGCGGTACCGCAAGGAGAAACCCGGAGCCGCTGCGAAATTAAAGGGCTTGGCGAAGAAGGCCGGGAAGCACAAAAAACTGCTTCTCGGCACCAGTGCCGGCGGCGGCGTCCTTGTGCTTGGCTTTATTTTCGTGATTCTCACTTTGGGCTCTCTGCTAATTCCTAACTTTGCCCAGGATATGGTCGCCTACCAATTCGCCCGCGTTACGCGGGAAACCATGGCGAGCGATACTTCGATTACGGCCGAAAAGGATGCACTTGATGCTGCATCCGACAATTCCTTCAAGCAAGCGTGGGCAAAATATCAGAACTTGAAAGATGGCGTTTGGGGCAAAATCAACCAGTATCGGCCGAAGAAAGTCGTAGAGAATATGAAGGCATCCAGCAACCTGTATTATGATTATGGCCCGCCCGAAAAAGTAAAGCTGGCGCCAACCATTGGCGGCAAAACCATTACCAGGCAGCGAGTAATAGGTATCAATGTAAACGGCGCCGAGATTGACGTGTCGCCGCTAACCTACACTTCGCTCCTGGACAAGATCGCGCACCCGCTAAATTACGCCAAGGCTTTGTTCCAGATCAACAAAGCAGTCAAAACTACGCTGGCAGAGACCATGGACAACACGCTGCGCGGCACCAACTACATTATCCGCGGCAGAGTTGCCGACAGAGTCCTTGCCGGCATTAAGGGAGAACGACTCGCCTGGACTGAAAAAGACCTCGAAGAATATAACGGCGCAGACACGGAAGCTGCCGATGACCAAAATGCGACAGAATCCTACGCGGCCGCCACCGATGACGGCGAAGCAGCCGCAACCGCCAATACAGATCCCAGCGCTGAGGATTCTACGGCTACGGCGGCGCAGGCGGCCAACGATGCCTGCGTAAAAGATACAAAGTGCCTCAACGAGATGCTAAAAAATAGCGACTCGCTCTCTGTCAAATCGATTGGCATTATGAACAGTGCGTTTGACTCAACTGCCTTCAAGTCACTACTTGGCGATGTGAGCCTCACGTACGCCTTTATTGTGCCCCTGTGCCTTATGCTCCAAGGTTCAATAGTACACTCTGGCAGTGTTATCAAAGCCAATAGCCAAGAGGATGAGCGCACCGCCAATAGAGTAGAGGCCGCGGCTGATCAGCAAAAATATGGAAACGTGAATGGAAACGCTATCGGCGCGCTTGCGCGGCAAATGGGTTCGAGCGGCGAGGTTGCCCGGTCGAACGTCGAGCAACGGGCCGCCGGAGAGCCGATAAACACGATCCAGTCCGGCGTCACCCCGCAAGCCTCGGCTTCGGGCACATACACCTACGATGTTTTTGATTTTTTGCCGCAACCGTTAGATAGTGTCTTCTCGAGTGTCGCCGATCCCCTATGTGCAGTTCTTGACAACATATGGGCCGGAATCTCTCTTGGCATTCTACAGATCGCCATACAGCTTGCCCAAGCAGCCGCTCCGGGTCTTGGCGAAGCTTTGGACGCAGGCGAACAGGTCGGAATAACCACCATGATTACGATCATAAAGGATAGCATAGTGGATAGTGTAAAGGATTTATTTAGCGATGGGCTCAAGGCTGTCGGCAAAAAAGCCACCAAAGGTGGCGCTAAATTTGGTGGCGTAGCCACTATCACTGTGTTGGGAGCTCTGCTTGCAAAGATGATCACCGTATCGCACATGGGCGCCGCGAACAATGGCTTGGCGCGGAATCAAAGCTATGACGACCAGGCGGACGCGGGCGCGAACTTGAACGCCCAAGACATAGATCGCCAGCAAAATTATGCCGCTCCGATGACAGCGTCCGGCACCGCGGAGGCCAAGACACAGGACACAGCGTACTTGACCCAGCAAGAGCAATCCCAAAGCGCTTTCCAGCGCTACTTCGCCGTCGACAACCCGACTTCGCTCGTCGACAAGCTCGGCACGATGACCATCGCGGACATGAATACCGGCAGTTTGTCGTCGATTGTCACGTCGGCTGCCAGAATATTCAACCCGGTCACCGCGTTTTCCAGCGTCTTCAGCCTGTTCCAAAGCAAATCAATGGCCGCGGCGGCGACTACGACCGACAATAGCGACTACGGCGTTTTGCAATGGGGCTGGACACCGATTGAAGAATGGCATTACGAAAACGACCCGAATTATTCAATGCTTACCAATCAGCAGAAACTCGATGAGAGCGGCCAAGAATCTGCTATCGCCAGCAAATACGGCAAGTGCTTCACTGACGACGTAAGCTACTTGCTTCAAAAGGGTTACATCCAGAGGGATGAAAACGGCAACATCATCACAAACGTCGGCGACTGCGCGCCCGACAACCTCAGCCCAATCAACCGCGACGACCCGGACGCCTCGGACAACCTGGTTTTCGCAAACTCCACAGCCCAACTGGTCTTCCGCTACCGGGTGGCCAAGCGCAACGACAACAACCTTGGCCAACTGATTGATACCCAAAACGCCACCGCAACCCAATAATATGAAAAAAATCCATTTACCTATCAGAGCTATCGCTCGAACGCTGCTTTGCCTTTGTATGATACTGGTGCTGCAGGTTCCTGCAATCGCATCTGCCCAACAAACCAGCGAAGACCTCAACAGTATTATCGGCAACACCCCATTCTACGACCCGGACGCCGAAGACTGCTCGTCGAGTTCATCGTCCGCTGCGCCAGGAACCGGGCCAGCGGACGGGGCGGCATTTCCAAACCTCGACCCGACCAGCATGGCGAACGCGATCAATACTTGGATAAAGCAACAGAATCCTAATAGTGAGCTGGGCGGCTTAGGCACAACGATCGTAGCCGGCGGACAACATTCCAACGTTAGTCCGTTCTTGATGGTAACTATCGCAAAAGAAGAGTCGAGCTTGTCCGATCCGAGCGACTTTAACGTTTCTCATGGAAACAACTCATTCGGCCGTGAAGCCGGACCGGGCCAGCCAAGCTTCCAAGGCGCGCGCGCATGGTACAAATGGTCTTCCGTCAAAGCCAGCGTGAATTATACGGCGCCCGAAAATAAGAACGCAAAAGGCGGTGGAGACATAGCAACATATTTGCGCGACGAATACGGCAGCAAAATAGACGGCAATAACTTGGTGGCACTCATGGAGGCCTACGCGCCGCCAACCGAAAACAATACCAAGCAATATATCGCCAATCTCAAAAAATGGATCTCGCAACTGGTGAGTTTAGCAAACGGTTCTGGCTCAACCTCCGGGACATCAAGCGGCAGTAGCGACGACACATGCACCACTGCGGCGGTTGCAAACTGCACCGGTGGCCAAGCCACAGACGATGCAGCTATCCTTTGTGATGCCGAGCAATACAATGGCATATATTACCAGTGGGCCGGTGGCCACGTGCCTTACGCAACCTTCAGGCGACAGTGTCCGCTTTCACAGCTCGTGCCCAATTCCAAAGGGGTGACACCAGCGGCCGCGGCGTCTACGCCCGAGGACACTGGGCCGTGCGCGACAGATTGTAGCGGATTGGTAACTGTGGCACTCAATCAGGCAGCGGGCCACACGGATTACGCAATGTCTGTTGCGTCTGACGGAAGCCTTGAAAGTGGCGGCACGACAAATGTGTTGCCACTTTGGAAAAAAATACCAGTCTCCCATGCGCAGCCCGGTGATGTGGTAACTCTTGCCGACTCAACGGGCCATATTGAGGTGGTGGTTCAGGTCGGCAAAAGCTCCATCGAAACTTTTGGCTCACACGAAACAGGCAAAAGAACAAGCGAGGTAAGTGTAAGTATGCCTATAAGCTACTGGCTGTATGCCTGGCATTGGACCGGGCCTATTGCCGGTGGGGGCGGTGGGCTGGCAGAATGAGCAGGAGAATCAAATGAAACAGCGCCTGTTATTACTAGTGGTAGGATTAGTCGCGCTTGGGACGGGAGTTCACTTTGCCCGATACTATATCTTGGACAGGGCTCCAGTCGTTACGTTGCAGAAGGGTGCACTTGCTAGTACCGTTTCACAAAGTCTCACTAACTCACCTGACAATGTCGCACCAGTAATTGGCAAAAATTACACTATCCAATCCGTAACTTACTTCGACAATGATGCGTGGGCTGTCGTCAGAATAAACCCCGTTAATAACTACGCGAGTCCAGCTGTCATCGTGCTTCATTTACAGAATGGCAGCTACAAAACTATTCTCGGTCCAGGCAGTAGCTTTCCCTCTAGCTCAGCACAAAACGTACCTACTACTGTGCTGTATTATCTAAACTCCCATAAACTTACAACTAACGAGATAGCGGATTAGAATTTATGAAGCCAAGAATTATCCTTTCTCTGGTAGGTATCGTTGGTCTGATAGTCATGTATCAGCTCGTGAGTGCCGAAGTACTGGCCCGTAACACGGCCGTCCTGATTGTACACGCCACTTCTCCTAGCGCGAATATTACAGTTGGCAATAAGGATTACCTCCAAAAAGTAGTTGGTATGGGTAGCGCCCGCGTCAGATTGAAGTCGGGACAATACAATGTCAGCACCACCCTCAGCGGTAATCATGTCTCGCAAACTGTCAATCTCAACAAGCAACAGACGGACACTGTTTATTTGGGCCCGGACATCACCCATAATCAAAACTCTGCGCCGCCCGTAGCCACACAAGCTAAGATTAATTCCCTTATCCAAATCCTACCATTTACGGGGCCGGGATTCGCTTACGCCGTCACCAGCACTTTTATCCAAGACGCTCAGCCGCAATTTATCGTCACCATTACGGCACCTACTACGCATGGTGAACATGAAGGACGCGCGTGGCTGCAAGGATTTGGCTACGATCAATCCGACTTCGAGATTAAATATGTGCTTGGTTCAACTTAGGCTGTAGGCGGGCCGGCTTTGCCCATACACGTTCATCACCGGACTGTCTATGTTAGTCTTGCTGACTATTACAGCCCGTGTCGAGCGGTGTGATTTTTGTCACGGGGGTACGGACTTTTTATAGGAAATGTGCTATGCTCTTCCTAGAATGGTGTGCTTTTTACAATGACACCCGAGAAGGAGGTTTAGAGCTTGGGCCGGTGTTTTGTAGCCCAGTCGTTTCCTGGTTCTAGTATTGAGTTCTTCTACGGCTTGGTCAAGTACTTCCTGTGTAAGATGAGCAAAGTAAATGCGAAATCCATTCGTTCGTTCCATCTGTTCGTAGCTACTCATCTCTACGCCATTGTCGAGGGTGAGTGTCTTGCGGTACTTGGTGGGAATAGCAGCGAAGCACTGCTTCGCTGCTATCTCGAAGCTCTTGGCGGTTTTGTCGGACAGTACCGCCGCCAGTAAGTAGCCGCTCTTGCGTTCCACAAAGGTAGCAATGGCGCCGGATTGGGCCGTACCAACCACGCTGTCTCCTCCCCAATGGCCGTAGGTCTTGCGATTGGCGACGTACGCAGGCCAAGCGTCAATACTCCGAGCAGCTCGAAGCTTGCTCCGGAGGCGTAGGTGTAGATCCAGTCGTAGATGGTTTGGGCACAGACGCGGAGCTTCGCTCCGCTGTCACGCAGCCAACCTGCTATCTGGTCCGGTGAGTCATGACGTGCCAAGCAGGCAGTGACAATTGCAACAAGCTGCGTGTTAGGCGCTCCCCTCTAATAACTCCAACAGTTTAGCTGAGTCTATGTCATACTATGGGGTATGACACAAACACTCACACAACAAACACAATACCAAACCTTACGATTAGTGCTGAATGAACGCCAATGGCGTATATACCT
>DASXEX010000043.1:0-7081 GCA_036489905.1 Saccharimonadales bacterium (SeqCode) | reverse complement strand
CCTGTGGGCCGATGGTTACTTCGCCGAATCGGTGGGTCGGGTGACTTAAGTCATGCATCAGAGCTTACATTCAGAACCAATGAAGCACTGAGCATGCAGCTCTGCTGGAAAGCTCCGGACTTTAGGCCGGAGATTTTTACTGAATCATGAAGAGTTTAGAGTGTTCCCTTTGTGACCCTGGTTCCTTTGCAGAAAGACTCATAGCCCAAAACGGTTGGCCGTTGCTTCGCTTTCTTCACCGTGCTTAACGCAAGGTCACTCTCTAGTGATTCCTCGACGACATGTCGAACTACCATCACAGCTAGCCGCAGAAGAAGCGGGCGCAATCTTTGAGTTAGTTGGGCCAGTTCACCAAAGGATGCTTGCAGCTGTAGCCATTGGCGTTGTCGTATGGCAGAAGTCAAGGCCTCGAGTACAACAAGATATGGTAAAAATGGACCACGTTCATTTTCATGTTTTGCCGAGTGTGCCCGGAGAAACGCTGTATGAGCAAACCCTAAGCTGGCGTCGTGAGTTGTTCACACCTCTTGACCCTTTGGAAAGAGATCAGATAGCCTTATTAAGGCCTACTCAAGTCGACAGTTGAGTCTCTAGTTCGATACCATACCAGCTCGAAAATCTGTCTTGATGTCGTCGCATCACGGCACTTTACGTTTCAAGGGAACCTCGAAGCCGCTCTTTTGCTATAATTGAAAGCATGAAACTTCAAGTTGGCGTAAAGGCTATTCTCAAAAATAGCAAAGGTCTATATTTGCTCATCCAGCGCAGCAAGCCTTTGGATGGTGACATCAAGTGGGATATTCCCGGCGGTCGCATCGGTCGTTTCGACCCCTCTGAACGACTTGAAGATGCCCTGAATAGGGAGTTACGTGAAGAAATAGGGGCCGAGCCGGAAGGTCCGATCAGGCTCATCATGGCGCAGGACATAATCCCGCCCGACGCCAATTTACACGTTGTGCGATTGACATATACTGCACGGTTCAATAAGGATGTGATCTTAAGTGAAGAGCACCAGGATTTCCGTTGGGTTACGAAAGAAGAGGCGTTGAGGTTAAATATAGATCCCTACCTTCGGAAACCGCTGGAGACGCTTTAAAGTAATCTCGAATCCCGCAAGCTACGGGGTGGCAGCCAAGCGCAACGTTTCTGGTATAATAGCTCCGAAGTTATGCCACCTTAGCTCAGTTGGCTAGAGCGCCGCTTTCGTAAAGCGGAGGTCCGGGGTTCGAATCCCCGAGGTGGCTCCAGATCCATGAGACAAAACTACGTTTTTCCTCATCGCTTCGCTGCTCTTTTTCCTGAAGCAGACGCCGGAATAGTGAAGTAAATTCACTATTCCGGCAATTAATTTTTCTGGCGGGTATCGTATAGTGGCTAATATGCAGCCTTCCCAAGGCTGAGCGCTGGGTTCGATTCCCAGTACCCGCACCAAGAGTTCGATAATTTGAGCGATGAGCGAAAATTATATCGGAGCCCGACTCGCTCTTCCTTGAAGATAAAAAGGCGAGCCGGCGTGAAGCTATATTCTTCCTACCCGCACCAATTCCTTGAAGCAAACGATGATACAATATAAAGAACATGCTGGCTGCTAAAAACTATTTTCAGGATAGGCTTGTCCTTTTGCTGCTGGGCATCAATGCTTTTTTGGCTTTTTTGGCGATCTTGTCGGTGCTATTTCGGCTGCAGGGAGCGGGGAACAATGGGTTTATCGTGCAGTATCGGGCGGATCTTGGTATTAGCGCATTCAAGACAGGCAGCGTGCTGAGCATCCTTAGCTTTATCGGCTTTGCGATTCTGGTTTTTGTAATTCATACAGGCTTAAGCTTGCGAACTTACCACATCCGGAAGCAGTTGGCCGTGACGATATTGGGCTTGGGCACACTCCTACTTACCCTCGGCATTATCGTTAGTAACGCGCTATTGGTTTTGCGTTAAGATGACAGATTTAGAGATCCCTCACCCAAAAGATCGCAACTGGCGCTATCGTTTTTTTGAGGCGCTGCCAGGTTTAATCAGCTGGACAATGTTGCTGTTGCCGCTTATTTTGAGCCTGATTAATGTGACGCTGGCAGCCGTTTTTATACTCGTTTATTTGCTGATTAACTTTATGCTGGCTATGGCGCTCGCCACGCGGCTCGTGCAGGGCTATCATATAATGAAGCAACATCAGCGATTGAATTGGCAAGTCATGCTGGCGGATCTTGAGGCCGGCAAAGTGCAGGGTAATTCCAGCGCCAAGCGTCCGAAGTGGCACCGCGCGGTGTTGTCGCGGCTGGGCGAGCGGCCTGTAAACATCAAACCGAGCGAGATCATCCAGGCGGTGATTGTCGCGACGTATAAAGAAGCGCGCGAAGTGCTCGAGCCAACCATCGAGTCATTGCTGGCGTCCGAATATAATATGCGCCAGGTTATTTTCGTGCTTGCCTACGAAGAGCGGGCAGGTGAGCGGACGGAAGCGCTGGCGCATGAGCTCGTGCAGAAATACGGCGCAAGGTTCATGCACGCCATGGCGGTCAAACATCCCTCAAACATTCCGGGCGAAACTATCGGCAAAGGCGGCAACGTGACTTACGCCGGTCGTGAACTGCAAAGGTATTTAGAGAAGCATGACATTGATCCGGCGCGGGTGATAGTGACGACACTGGATGCCGACAACCGTCCGCACAAAAAGTACCTGGCCGCGCTCAGCTATACATTCGCGGTTTGTCCTGATCCGATTCACGCTTCATTCCAGCCAGTGTCGATTTACACCAACAATATTTGGGATGCGCCCGCGCCGATGCGCGTGGTGGCGACGGGCAACTCGTTTTTCAACATCGTGTTGTCTCTGCGGCCGCATGCCTTGCGGAATTTTTCCTCGCACGCGCAACCGATGGCGGCGCTTATCCAGACCGATTTTTGGAGTACGCGCAGCATCGTGGAAGACGGGCACCAGTTTTGGCGATCGTATTTTACCTTCGACGGGAATTACCGGGTTTACCCGCTGTACGTGCCGATTTATCAGGATGCCGTACTTTCCGAAAAATATATTCAGACACTCAAGGCGCAATTTATTCAGCTCCGTCGCTGGGCTTGGGGAGCATCCGACGTTTCATATGTGATTGACAAGGGCTATTTCAGAAAAAACAAAGTGCCGCGGCTGGATTTGCTGGCGAAGCTCTTGCGCTTGCTGCAAGGACACGTCACCTGGGCGGTCGGCGCGATGCTCGTGCTATTCGCGGGTTTTGTACCATCGCTTTTGCGCCCGCAGAGTTTTACCGCCAATGAGCTGCCCTTAATCGTCAGTCACGTGCAAACGGTAGCGCTTGTCGGTGCCGTACTGACCGTGTTTTTTGCGCTGAAAACCTTGCCGCCAAAGCCGGCGCGCTACCGCAAACATCGCTCAATATTGATGGTGCTCCAGTGGGGCTTTTTGCCGGTTACTTCGATTCTATACAACTCGTTTGCCGCGCTCTATTCGCAAACGCGATTAATTTTTGGCTGGTATATCGACAAGTTCGACGTAACGGAAAAAGCCGTCGTAACAGAGGAAAAAGAGACGATTACCTAAGTTTAGCATACGCATAGTCCGAGTGATAGGCGGCGTACTGCACGGCGGCGGCGTGGTCGAAGTTGCGCAAAGTGTCATGTGCGATGTTTGCCACAGTTTCAGCAGCCAGGGCGCCGCCCGAGGCGACTTTCGCGAGCTTGCCCATGACGGTTCCGGTTAGCGCAATCGCGTCGTCCAGCGCGGACTTGCGGTGCTTACAGCTCTTCAAGATACTCAAGAACAGCTTTTCCTTTTTGAAGGGCGCCAGCTTGCCGTCTGGTGTTTGCAACGCAAGACTAGCCGAGAAGTCAAACGTTTCATGGCTGGTGAAGACGGCCCCGCACGCCGTACATTGCCGGCGCCGCCAAACTTGGTTCAGCTGCTTCTGGCGCCGCGAGTTGATAACTTGCGTCGGGGCTTTGCAGTATAAACACACCATGACTACATATTGTCATAACGCTGTTTATTTTGCTAGTGGAAAAGTTAGCACGAGTTGTGGGAAAAATAAAACTACCGGAGTAATTTCCGGTAGTTTCTGTGACAAATGATCGCAGCGCGTTAGCGCGAACGTCGTACCCGATTGGTCGGCTTAGCTGCTACTTCTTCGTAGAACAGCTGAAACCCATCGAGTACACTTAAGCTAGTGGTACTCAAAACCCTTTGTTCCTCACTTAACTTGAAGATTCTAGCACGCCAGCGGGCTCAAAGCAACTATTTTAAGGTGTTAATGCTTATAAATTTTCGGGCTGAAATTTGAAGTTCAGATACGCGAGACTTGAGTAACACAAGGAATTGCGGTATAGTTTTTGCTTGAGTCCGGGCTCTTAGCTCAGTTGGCTAGAGCGCTTCCTTGACGTGGAAGAGGTCAGAGGTTCGAGTCCTCTAGAGCCCACCAGGCGCAGAAAATCTAAGGCGGCGAGAGCCGCTTTTGTTTTATCTCAAATAAGATATACTTTTGTCTGAGAGTTTCCACAGATGAATTGTTAATAAAGCAACATAAATGTACTAGCCATATCGTACCAACCTTGCTATAGTGATTTCTAGGTGAAGTTTTGCGATGTGTTACAATACATATCGAGCAGTGACGCGGCCTCACCAGCCGCCGAGCTTCGCGGGCAGTGGTACGTGCGTTAACGTGGCTACATAAGTGCTTTCTTAAAAAGAGATCAACTTTATTTAAGAGAGAAGTCCGGTGGAACCACCCGTTCGGCAAATTGTGCGACATCACATTTTGCAGCTTGGGCCCGAGACGCTTACGATTGAATGTATTTGCGAGAGCATTTAATCGAGGCGTCTTTTTGTTTACCAATAATCGAGGAGAATTTTATGGCTAAACCCGAGGCAAACCCTAACGACGAACGGCTGCATGCCATGCGTCACAGTTTGGCGCATATTATGGCATCGGCAATTCAACGATTGTGGCCGGAAACGAAATTCGGCGTCGGGCCAGTGGTCGAAAATGGCTTTTATTACGACATCGACAATTCTGATTACAAAATTTCCGAAGAAGATTTGCTGCGTATCGAAAAGGCAATGAAGAAAATTGTCGCGGCCGATGAGCCGTTCGAGCGTTTTGAAATGCCGGTCGACGAAGCGATTACGTGGGCAAAAAAGTATGAGCAACCTTATAAATTAGAGCTGCTGAACGACCTGAAGCGTTCCGGCACGACGGTCGCCAAAGAGCTGGATGCGAGCGAGCTTGGCCTTGAAGCTGGCAAAGGAAGTAAAATTGAGGATGTTTCTTTTTATCGTAACGGCGATTTTACCGACCTTTGCCGCGGTCCGCACGTCGAATCGACTGGCAAAGTCGGCGCCTTCAAACTCATGCGTATTTCCGGTGCCTACTGGCGTGGCGACGAGAAAAATCCGCAAATGCAGCGCATTTACGGCGTGGCGTTCGCAACTGAAAAAGAGTTAAGGCAACACCTGGCAATGCTCGAGGAAGCCAAAAAACGCGACCACCGCAAACTCGGTGAGGATCTGAAGCTATTCTTTATTTCGGATAGCGTTGGTGCGGGTCTGCCCTTGCTTATGCCGCGCGGAGAAACGATCAAGAACGAGCTGATGAAATACATGCGCGCCAAAGAAGAAGCGCGCGGCTATCAGTACGTGGCGACCCCGGTGCTGACGCAGTCCAAACTCTATGAGCGTTCCGGGCACGCCAGCTACTATCTAGAAAACATGTACGCCACGAAGTCGGACGAAGAAGGCAATGTGTTTTACCTCAAGCCCATGAACTGTCCGCACCATCATATGATTTACGAAAAGATGGTCGAAAGTTACCGCGATTTGCCGCTGCGGCTTTCGGAGCACGCCGGTGTGTATCGCTATGAACTGTCAGGAACCTTAACCGGTTTGATCCGAATGCGTGGGCCCATCACTCAGAATGACTCGCACATTTATGTAACGCAGAACCAAGTCGAAGCTGAGTTTGTGGATGTCTTGGAGCTATTTAAGGAAGTGTATGACGAGACCGGCGTGAAAGATTACTGGTTTAGACTCTCGTTGCCCGACTTTTCCAAGGAAAAATATGCTGGCCAAAAAAAGCAGTGGGAGTGGGCTGGCGAAATTATTCGTAAAAGCCTCAAAGTGACCAACTCACCGTTCGTCGAAGAGTTAGATGAAGCGGCGTTTTACGGGCCGAAGGTCGACGTGCAGATTAAAAACGTCTTAGGCAATGAAGATAGCATTGCTACCGTGCAATTGGATATAGTCGTTCCTGGGCGCATGAACCTGACGTACGTCGACGCCGAAGGCAACAAGCAACATCCGTATGTGATTCACAAATCAATTATGGGTGCTTTCGAGCGCTTCATGGCTTTTCTATTGGAACAGACTGCCGGGCGACTGCCGGTCTGGCTGGCGCCGGAACAAATTCGGTTGGTGACGGTGAATCAAGAGAAGAAGACGGTTGAGTTTGCGGAAAAGATTGCGGAGCGGGCAAAGGAATTGGATTTGCGCTTAACTATCGACGATTCAAACGAATCGGTTGGCAAAAAAATCCGCAACGCCGAGCTGATGAAAATTCCGTACATCGTTGTTATCGGCGAAAAAGAAATCGAGTCTGGCGAGCTGCTGCCGCGCGTGCGCAAAGATCTGGAAGTCAGCGAAAACCACGACCCGCACACCATCGAAGAATTCCTAAAAACCATCGCCAACGACGCCAAGTCGCGGGTGAGCAAAACTTCGTTATAGCCATGTTAGAATGGCAGCTATGAGCAAGCCGATTATTGCCGTTGACATCGACGATGTGCTGGCTGATGAAACTAGCACAATACTAGAATTCACAAATGCCGAGTATGGTTTGAATCTTACAGGTATTACGCGCCTGCTAACCACTGCCGCGTAGCGGCTCTGGTTATTGCTGCCTTCTGTTCATACCAAGTGATGCCTGTTTGTTGCCTGGTTTTCTGAGTAATAGGACAAAACGTGGAGGTTTTCGCAGTCTTTTGCGTGGAGGTTTTTACTGCGGAATGGGAGCTGCGTCAGCAGCCTCAGTTCTGCTGTACAAATACTGCTCCACAAGCTTCATTTGGTGCTCGTAGGTCATAC
>DASXEX010000042.1:0-17370 GCA_036489905.1 Saccharimonadales bacterium (SeqCode) | reverse complement strand
CCTGTGGGCCGATGGTTACTTCGCCGAATCGGTGGGTCGGGTGACTTAAGTCATGCATCAGAGCTTACATTCAGAACCAATGAAGCACTGAGCATGCAGCTCTGCTGGAAAGCTCCGGACTTTAGGCCGGAGATTTTTACTTGCCTCCTTTTAGCGCGAGTTTGATGCGAGCTTCGACAGGAAGTTTGGAGTCGACATTTTGGAGTGCCTTGCTCGCATCTTGCGGCGTGAATCCAAGAGCGACTAGCGCTTCTACGGCCTCGTCTTGCAGGAGTGAATTGTCGCCTTGCAGCAGGCCGGTGGCGGAGAGTTCAATGCCGGCCAGGCCGACTTTGTCTTTGAGTTCGACGACGATGCGCTCGGCTACGCGTTTGCCGACGCCGCTGGCGCGCTGGATAAATTTGACGTCGCCACTGGCGATCGCGGCGCGCACGTGGTCGATGTTGCCGATGCTCAAAACGCTGAGCGCCATTTTCGGCCCGATGCCGTTTACGCCTAAGAGTTGTTCAAAGAAGTTTTTGGTATCGAGTTTCAAAAACCCGAACAAATCGTGCGAAGCTTCGCGGATGTGTTCGTACACGTAAACTTTCGCGCTCTGACCTTGCGCCAGCGCGCCGTAATCGTCGCTTGGCACGAACACGCCGTAGCCGACGCCGTGCACGTCGAGCACAACGGTGTCCAACAATTTTTCGGCAACCGTGCCAGAAAGTGTCGCAATCATTGACACTATTATCTCACAGTTGAACTTTCACGCGTAACTCGTCGCTACTGCTGCGGCGGGAAAGGCGCTGGGCCGGCCGGTGGTTGATCGTCACTTGGCGGTGTTGGCGGCTCGGGAGCGGCGGCTGGAAATTCCGGCGCTGGAGGCGTCGGTGCATCAACTGGTTGCTGCGGCTTGGAGCCGAAAGCTGGAGTTGCAGGCGGTTGCGGTGTTACCAGCGGCTGGCTGGCGTCCGGCGCTGGCGGAACTGGTGGTGTTGGCGGCTCGGGCGATACTGGCGGCTGAGCGCCGAATTGCTGCGAGCCGTAAGGGTTTGTATTTTGCTGGCTGTTGTCTGTTGGAGGCATGATTTTTTCCTCTTTTAGTGCTAATGTTTATAACTCTAACACGAACCGCCGGATTAGCCAAAACGCTTTGTCATGCTGTGGCAGATGGCGGCGGCCAGCGCGTCGGCACAGTCGTCCGGTTTGGGCGCGTCTTTGAGTTGCAAAATCACCCTCACCATTTCTTGCATCTGCTTTTTGTCGGCGCGCCCGTAGCCCGTTAAAGCCTGCTTGATTTGCAGTGGCGTGTATTCGAAAACTGTCAGGCCGGCCTGTTTGCCGCACAGCAAAACCACGCCGCGAGCTTGTGCCACGGTCATTGCAGTCGTGACATTTTGGGCAAAAAATAATTTTTCGACGGACATTACAGCCAGCTTGTTTGCGGTAATTATGTCTGTTAATTCTTCATAAATCGTAACCAGCCGCACCGCGTCATCTTCGTGCACCGGCGTCCGTATCACGCCGGCATCAACCAGCTGCGCTTTTCCAGCCGCAGCTTCGATGATTCCGAAGCCCAAAATGCCAGTGCCCGGATCAATGCCTAGAATTCTCATACTTCCTAAGTATAATACAGGGAGCTTATGAATGTAGCCTCGCTTACTGTTTACGAAACGGCCGCGTATTTTCAAAAACTTTTGCAGCTAGTGACGGCCACAGAACGCGATGACCGCGTGGCGCTCGCGACCATGTCGTTCGACCCAGGCGATCCGCCAATCGGCAAGCTTGTCGACGAACTCATCGCGGCGGCAAAACGCGGCGTGCGCGTGCAACTTTTGGTGGACGCGTTGTCGTTTTCGCTCAACAGACGAGATGTGCCGACTGGCCCGACAATGTTCAAGCGCGCAGCTTCTAGCTCGAAACGCCCGTATTTTCGCCAAAAGTATCTTTTGCTCGAACGGTTAAAAGCCGCTGGCGGCGAGTACCGCGTCATAAACTTCCCAAACCGGCGACTCGGCAATCCGTACGCCAGCAGGTCGCATATCAAGGCGGCGATTATTAACGATACCGCATTCGTGGGCGGCTGCAACTTGAGCAGAAGTTCGCAATTCGACTACATGGTGCGACTTGAGGATAAAACAACGGTGGCGTGGCTCTACGAATTGCTGTGCGAAATCAGCAGCAATGGCAGTGTCCGCCGAACGCTGCAAGATACCGACCGCGAGCTGGCCATCGACCCGATCACGACGCTTTTCGTCGATGCCGGCAAGCCAAAGCAATCGATCATTTACGAAAAAGCTTTGGAGTTTATCGATTCGGCGCAGGAATGGCTCGTCATGACCTGCCAGTTTTTCCCAAATACTGTCACGGCTAAGCATCTCGCGGCGGCGCATCGGCGCGGAGTCAAAATTAAGCTGTACTACAACCATCCGCACTGGCACGCCGCGCACATGAGATTGGTGCACCACGCTGTGATTTTGGGCGAGCGAACACGTCGTCCTACGATTTTGTTCGAACATCAACTACCAAAAACGCACCGGCGCCTGCACGCCAAGCTGCTTGCCAGCGAACAAGGCGCAATCATTGGCAGCCACAATTATGTCACGCACGGCGTCAACTTCGGTACCGCCGAAATCGCCCTGCTCCGCCGCGACCTGGCTTTCGCGCTTGAAGCTACCCGCGCCATCGAGGATCGGATCGAAGGTTAGAGACTTAAACGCTAGCTTTTTCGGTAATCGCTTTCTTGACTACGTCGCGCCATTCGAAGCTGCTGCCGCGTTTGATGGTATCGAGGTTGTCGAGCGGCATCCATTCGGGCAGTTCGGTCCAGGTTTGTTCGTGCTCATCCAACCCATCGATAGAAAACTCGCCGCCCGTGTAATCGCAGGCGTAGAACAATAATATCGACTGCAGGAAATCATCGACATCGTCGCTCCGAAGCGCCTTGAACAGATTACTTTTGCATGCCAATAGACGCGGGTTCGCAACTTTGATGCCCGTTTCTTCCTCGGTTTCGCGCACCGCGGTGGATTCGGGCATTTCGCCAAACTCCATACCGCCGCCTGGCAGATTATACGAGCCCATTTGCCGCGTCAGCAGAATTTTGCCATCCCGAATCACGACCACATATACCGACGGACGCCAGATTAAATCGTCTTCGGCAACCTTGTACGTGTTGCCATGAAAATCAACGCAGGTAAACTGCTTCAGGGATTTGATGTTGCTCACTTTAGCAGCTCTTCGTCGATGTCGAAATTGACATGAGTGTTGGTGACGTCGTCGACGTCGTCGAGGGCGTCCATGAGGCGCATGATTTTTCCGGCCGTGGCTTCGTCGGTGATTTCGACCGTGTTGTTCGGAACGTAGCTGAGTTCGGCTTCGGTGATTTCCAGACCGGCATCTTTGAGAATGTCACGAACTTTTGCCAAATTGTTTGGCGCAGTGTAAATCACGGATTCGTCGCCTTCTTCTTGCACATCGTCGGCGCCGGCATCGAGCGCTTGCAAAACCAAATCGTCGCCCGAACCTTTGAGGCGGATCATGCCTTTGCGGTCGAATTGGAACGCGACCGCGCCTTTTTCGGCCATATTGCCGCCGTGTTTACTGAACGCCAGGCGCACTTCGGGCAAGGTTCGGTTGAGGTTGTCGGTCGCGCATTCGACCAAAATCGCCACGCCGCCCGGACCGTAGCCTTCGTACATGACTTCTTGGATTTGCGCGCCGCCGAGTTTGCCCGAGCCGCGGTCAATGCTGCGCTGGATGTTGGCGTTCGGCATGTTCGCCGCCTTTGCCCGGTCAATCGCCAAACGCAACGAAAAGTTCATGTCCAGGTCGGCGCCAGCTCGCGCCGCCACCGCAATATTGTTGCCAAGCTTCGTAAACACCGCGCCGCGCGCCGCATCCTTCACACCCTTTTGCCGTTTAATCGTCGACCACTTCGAATGTCCGCTCACTCCAGCTTCCTTTCAATTTTCATCTGTTATTATAATGCTTTACCTTGCGATTTGCAAAAAGTCGTGATTAAAACGGTGCATGGTTTTTGGAAAATTAAGCGGGCGGGCTTGGCGCGTGACGATAGTTGCGGCGATTGCTTTGCTTGTGGTTGGCGGCGCGGTTTTGAGCAACTCGCATGAGCCTAACGCTCCAGCGAATACTGCGATTCTAAGCTCGAACGAAACCCTGGCAATAAAGGCGCTCGGCAAACTGGCCGTAAAAAGTACCGCATCACACGCCGGATATGCTCGGAGGAAATTCGCGGACGGCTGGACGACGGTTGGCAATTGCGACATGCGCGAGCAAGTTTTGAACCGTGACCTTGCGAATGTAAAAGACCAGTCGGCGAGCGACTGCACCGTTTTGAGCGGCACACTGCACGATCCGTATTCCGGCAAAACCATCGCGTTCAAACGCGGCGCGGGCACAAGTTCGCTCGTGCAAATCGACCACGTCGTCGCAATTTCCGACGCGTGGGCTACCGGCGCGCAAAATCTTTCGGCCACGCAGCGCGAGAAACTGTACAACGACCCGCTCGAACTTTTAGCCGTCGACGGCCAAGCCAACGATGCCAAAAGCGACGCCGACGCAGCCGCGTGGCTGCCGCCCAACAAACCCTACGACTGCCGCTACGTCGCCCGCCAAATCGCCGTCAAACTCAAATATCATCTCTGGGTCACAAACCCCGAACACGCCGCCATGCAGCACGTTCTCCAAACTTGTCCGAGCCAAATCCTACCGCTCACCAGCTCCCAAAAATAAAACTGACACGATTTTGCAGCTATAAAGGTTCGGCCTTTTGAATTCTTTAGTAAGGATAGCCGGACGACGAGCCGCTGCTTGGTGGAGTTGGAGACGAGCTAGAAGACGATGGCGAAGTGCTTGAGGACGAAGATGAAGTTGCTGCCGCGGGCTTGGCTATGGTGAAGTTTTGCACGCCGTTGCCGGTCACCTGGCCATTACTGTCGCCGATAAAGTAATACAGCGGCATGCCGTTGTAGGTGTATTGTTTCTGGCCGTTGTCAGAGCGCGTGATTACGCCGACGCCTGACGGCAAATTCGCGGTCGAGCCTTTCGCCTGGTACGCCGGCCAGTTTGCCAAACAGATGCCAGTGCAATTGCTCTTGCCCGAGCTGTCCGCGTTATATGTATACAACGGTTTGCCGCTCGAATCAGCCAAATATTGCCCGAGGCTGGAATCGGTTTTGGTCGTCAAGACTGCGTTGTTGACCGCCGGCGTGCTCGAGTTACTTTGGTTTTGATTCGACGAATTCGTGGTTGCGGGTGCCGGATTGTTCGAGGTATGAAACAGGGCAAAGGCCGCTACGGCGACTACGACTACGATTACGACTATTACTCCGGCTACGACTTTGGCATTTTTATTCATAAATTCCCCTTGCTTTATTGGTTTGCATCGCGCCGTGTGACGCTCTTGTTATATAACGGAGCCGGGTCGTTTTTGTTACAAAAAACTTAAGCAACTCTGCAGCCACGCCAGCGCTGCGCTACAATGAAGTGTAACGTTATGAACCACGAGCCGTTAAATGATGAGGAGATGTTGGAATCAACTGACGAATTTGCGGCCGCATATGAATCGCACGCTAAATCGATTTATAAGTTCCTCTATTGGCGCACGAAAAATACGCAGGTGTCGGAAGATTTGACGAGCAGCGTTTTCGAAAAAGCCTGGCGGTCACGCGGCAACTTTCATGGCGGTTCGGTGCGGGCGTGGCTGTACCGGATTGCGTGCAATACGCTGATCGATCACTGGCGCAAACAGAAAGAGCTGCCAGTGGAAGACGTCGATGTGCTACCCGACAAGGTATCCGATCCGAGTTTGGGCGAAGCGCTCGACAAAGCGCTGCAAGCCGAGCAATTGCAGCGAGCCGTCAACCGGTTGCCCGCCGACATGCGCGCGGTCGTACGCCTGCGCTTCATGAAAGGTTTGTCGTGCAAGCAAACGGCGAAGCGTTTGGCTTTAAGCGAAAGCAACGTGCGCGTCGTGCAATACCGGGCGCTGAAAAAAATACGAGGTTACTTGCAATGAATTCGGTAAAACGCCGCGAGCCAGCAGAATTGCGCCAGGAATTACGAGCTGCCGGTGCTCGTGATTCGGAAGTTGATGAGCTGCTGCCCATTGCCATCAATTTGCAGGCGTTGCCGGAATCCGAATTCCGCGAAAAAACATCTCGTTGGAAAATCCCGCTCCTTGCCAGCAGCACAGCGCTAGCCGGCTTGATAGTAGGCACGATACTTGTAGCATTTTCGCAAGCCGCATTACCGGGCAGCTTATTCTACGCCATCCAAAAAATATCCGACAACGCAGCCGTGGCATTGCATCCAAGCTATCGGGGAACCGTCATGATGAAGCGCGCCGACCAAGTCAAGCAGCTTGTGGTCGAACATGCCGGACAGAGCGCCGTGCTCGAAGCGCTCGCCGACTACCAAAGCGAAGCGGCCGTCTACAAATACAGGGCAACCAATTACGCATTGTTCGATTATTGCAAAGCTGACTTACAACAGGCCGCGGACAAGACTGCCGGCCCGGAGCGCACGGCCATCAACAAAACGCTCGCATCACTGCAAAACGTGTAACTTTCGCACCAACGCCATCTTTGCAGGCAATCAACTCTCGGATTTGGAAATATTCACCATCCAGTTGATGTGGAATTTGTCTTCGAGCCAGCCGAATGTGTCGCCCCAGGATTCTTCTTTCAAACCTTGTTTGACGTTGCCGCCTTCGCTGAGCTGCTCGAAAATTTTGGTCATACGCTCGCGGTCGCTGCCGCCGAGCGCGATGGCGAAGTTGTCACCGACCGTCGGCGGATATTCGGCCATGCCGTCCGCACCCATGATAATCGCACTGTCGGACTCGAGCCGCCCGTGCATAATGTTGTCGCCAGGGTCGGCCGGTTTGGGCGGGCCACTTGGATTAAATGCCAGCAGGTCAAGTTTGCCGCCGAAGATCTTATGGTAAAACTCGAACGCCTCGCGCGCATGCCCCTGAAAGTTGATATACGGATTTATGAATAGTTGGCTCACGGCAAATCCCCCTTTAATTTAAACGCTACTATTTATGCTACCACGTGCGCGGCTCAATTTGAAAAACGCCGCTTTAGACGCGGCGTTTTTCAAATACGGGCTGGTGCTAGCGGTGGTGCGCTAGCCAGATAAACACGCCGCTTGATATCGCAACCAGCGCGTAAAGCACGCCGAGCCCGACCGGCGAGCCCCAGCTGAACCACGAGCCCCACGCCCGCCAATGCTGCCAATGTTGCTCGCGCATCTCTTTGTACAGCTCATGATCTTTCTTTTGCTTTTCGTCCATAAAACTTTCACCTTTTTAGTTGGCAAGAAACTAACATCATCGACCAATATGCTAGCTGCTCTAACCGTGAAACCACACGCCTTTTGCGACCGTAAGCGACGGTCAGGCTTGCAAGGTGGATTTATATCAGATTCATGGTAGCATTCTTGAATGATTTTATAAAGCGACGCTTTCGACCGCGGAAGCCAGTTATTTTGAACACCATAAAAAGGCTCAATCTTTCCGGTTTTGGAATTTTTGAAAACCGAAACGTAAAAGTTTGCCGCCTCTTCGGCTTGCGTGTCGAACCATAAAAATGGGGTGATTTTTTGCATGGTGCCCCCTTTATTCCATTAAACTTTTGGTGAGTTGGTCGAGCAGTTGGTGCGTGCCGCGTTCGCGCATTTCGGGCTTGTCGCATCCATCGAGAAACACGCTTACCACAAACTTTCTGCCAGCTTGTCGAGGCTTTGGCTCCAGCCGGCTTCCATGCCTTCGAGCATTTGCGGCGCTTGCGGCGACATGCCCTTCACTGCGGTGTGCATCGTCAATTTGGTTTTGCCATTTTCTTCTTCGAAGATCACAGTCGTCAGACCATCGAGCAGCACGTTGTCATTTTCGTCAACCGCCTGGTTCGTAAAGACCAATCGTTCCGGCTCAACCAGTTCTTTGAACTCACCGCGCATCGGCCAGCGCTGTCCAGCCATCGGGCCGAGCTCTTCGCCGGCCAGCATCACGACGTGCAATTTGCCGCCGATGCGCGCGTCAACTTCGCTAACCGGATTGGTCACGCCTTTTGGACCCCACCACTTTGCCACTAGTGCAGGGTCGGTCCAGGCTTTGAAAACCAACTCACGCGGCGCGTCAAATACACGCGTAAGCGCTAATTCCATGCTATTTTGTTCTGCCATAAATTTATCCTTTCTTACTTTTTAATTGCTCTTGTGCCAATAACGTTTCCAGCGCGTCCAGGCGCGTTTCCCAAAATTTCTCGTACTGCTGCAGATATTCCGTCACGTCTTTGAGCGCCGCCGGCGAAACCCGGACCATTTGCCGTTTACCTTGCCGGCGCTTCACGACCAGTTTGGCGTTTTCCAAAATTTTCAGATGCTTGGAAACGGCAGCGAAAGTCAGATTGTAATCTTTAGCAATTTCGCCAATCGACAATTCGCGCCCAGCCACCCGCTGCAAAATATCCCGCCGCGTCGGATCAGCCAGCGACCCGAACACCGAATCCAATGACAAAATTCGTTCAACCATATAGTTGAATGATAAATCATTTGTCCTTGTTGTGTCAATGACTTTTTCGCACAAAGCGCTACAATAGCTAACAGTTAAGCGGGCACGACGGTGAAAAAATCCAAATCTCTTAGTTCGGTTGGCGATGTTATGCGGACGTCGCAGCGACTGCTCGGCATTGTCTGGCACGAGGACAAGCGGCTGTTTGTTGCCAGCATCGTGGCGGTTTTAGTGCCGGGCATTATTCCGTTTATCAACGCGTATATTTATGCGCAGATTATAAACTTTGTCGTGTTCGTGGTTGCCGGTCACCACCAATCGTATGCCCATTTGTATCTGCTGATTGCGATTCGGCTTGCCATGCTCTTCGTGCAAGACGCCGCTTTTACTGCGCAGCGTCGGCACGACGCCATATTTGCCACCAAGATTCCGCTGCTGTTTTCGCAGCGTGTTATGAATCAAATATCGCGGCTCGACATGTCGCTGCTCGAAGGCAGCGATTTCCAGAACAAATTTCAAAGCGCCAAAGAAAGCGCGTCGTACCGTCCGACGAACATGCTCACGAACCTTTTTTATTCGCTGCAAAGCTTGTTGCAACTCATCATTGCCGCCGGCTCGCTGCTGTTCCTCAACTGGATATTCGCGATTATCGTGCTGGCGACGGCGCTGCCGACATTTTTGTACCAGGCTCGCAGCGCCAAAACCATTTGGTCAATTTGGGATGCCAATTCACCGTACCGCAAGCGCTTCTTCAACTTATATTATTACCTTCAAGATCCGCGGAAAGCTAAGGAATTAAAGGTATTCCAGCTCTCGCCGCATTTTGTGAAGCAAGCAAAAAGCATCAGCGAGAAATTCGCACGCGAGAACGTCGCCCGGCTCAACCAACAATTTTGGCTCGGCGTGCTGGCAAACTTGGTCAACGTCGCCGGCT
The DNA here is from genome assembly GCA_036489905.1 of Saccharimonadales bacterium (SeqCode). Classification (GTDB taxonomy): domain Bacteria; phylum Patescibacteriota; class Saccharimonadia; order Saccharimonadales; family UBA4665; genus JAICLK01. Next base: position 7,915 of record DASXEX010000042.1, on the reverse strand, counting down.
ACGCGGCTGTGGAAATCTACATTATCCTGACGACACTCGCCCGCAAAATATCTATCGGAAGTTTGACGTATTACACGACTGCGCTCATCAACTATCAAAACGGCATCAACGGTTTGTTCAGAAGTGCTTCTTCGGTGTTTGACCAGAGTCAGTACGTGCAGGAAGTTTTTAACGTGCTCGACATGGAGCCTAAATTAGTTTCGCCGCCGGATGCTGTAAAATTGAAAGGCAACAAAGCGCCGGTGGTTGAATTTCGCCACGTTACTTTTGCCTATCCGGGCTCGGAATCAAAAGTGCTTGATGATTTTTCGATGACCATGCGCTCGGGCGAAAAAGTCGCGTTTGTCGGCGAAAATGGCGCGGGCAAAACTACCATCGTCAAATTGCTCTGCCGATTTTATGACGTCGATGCCGGCGAAATTCTGATCGACGGCATTAACCTCAAGCAGCTTGATTTGGAAAATTGGTATGAGCATGTCGGCGTGCTGTTCCAGGATTTTCTGAAATATGATTACACGTTGCGCGAAAATATTTGGTTTGGCCAAGTCAACAAGCCGGCAATTACGGCAGCCATCAGAGCCGCGGCCAAACAATCGGGTGCCGATGCCGTGGAAAAATCCTTACCCAAAGGCTACGACCAAATGCTCGGCACAGTTTTCGAAGACAGCGTCGAGCTGTCGACCGGCCAGTGGCAAAAAGTCGCGCTGGCCCGCGGCTTTTACCGAAACGCGCCGGTGCTGATTCTCGACGAACCGACCGCGGCCATCGATGCCAAATCGGAGCACGAAATATTTCGCCGAGTCGAAAAATTGGCGAGCGACAAAACCGCCCTGATAATTTCGCACCGTTTTTCAACCGTCCGCAACGCCGACAAAGTTTACGTCATCGAAAACGGCAAAGTCATCGAATCCGGTTCGCACCAAAAGCTCGTAAAGCAGCGCGGCGTCTACGCGGACTTATTCAAACTCCAAGCCGAAGCCTATAAATAGGCGCGGAAAATTTTCAACTAAGACAAATTAAGCCGAATCTTGCGTCCGCTTTATTACTCGAATCTCGCATCTTCGGGTTTCGTCATGCGACTCAAAAGCGGCAACGTAAGCATAACTAGCACAAGCGAAATTATGAGTCCGGCGCCCAGTGCGATGTAATAACCGGCACTCGGATGGACTGGAATTGTGCTACCTTTTGGCTCGAAGCTGCTGAGCAAAGTCTTAACGACGGGGATTCCGACTCCCAAGCCAATGCCGGCGGCGGCTACCGAGACCACGATGAGTGGCAAGGCTGCCTCAAGCAGGATGACTTTATATAGCGTGCCGAGCGATACGCCGCTGACTCGTAACAACGTAAATGGCCGTTTGCGTTCCACCAGGCTGCCGCCGGCGGTTACCGCCAGGCTGCAGCCAGCAGTTATGAGCGTCAGCGCGATAACCGCGAGCACGGCGCGACCGACATTGGAGTCGTCGTTGTTTCGTATTTCGGCAACTTCGCCAACCGTCTCCGGCTCAAACTCACCCATCTGCCACGACGTGAGGTTCTCTCCTCCGCCACCGCCAGCGTATTGAGACGTAGCGTTATACACGGTCAGGTAGGTCCGGATTTGCTCGAGTGTGTTGGCATTGTTGGCTTTGATGAGCAGACCGGCTAGGGAAAGTTTGCTCAGGTTTGCCGTACTGGCCGGATTGTTATGAGTAACGATCGGCAAGTTTTTATAGACGAACAATGGATTATCGCCGGACAGGATGTCGTCGGGCGTGAGGGTTACAGCATTAGCGCCAGGAGGACATGAACCAAGTTCGCTGATTTGTGCGAGTCTAGCGCAGCTCGCAATGGTGTCATCCGGCAGATCCTTGCTCAGCGCAGGAGTTATAGTGAGATGCCGTGTCCCACCTTTGCTCTGGGCAGTTTGAGCAGCAAGTTGTTGCTGCTGGAATGTAGTAAAGGCCGGGTTGGTGTAGAGGGGAATTACAGCCGTTCCCGGGTACGATTTCATTTTGCTGACCAGTGCGGCCGCGGCCTGTGGCGGAACTCCGGCATCGAGCAAGCTCGTGTTATACGGCACGCGCAACACATTGTTCAGTGATGTATCGCCCGACGGGCTCTGGGCCTGGTTCAATGCCGGCACCAGCACAGAGAAGATGGAGCCAACGAATATCGCCAACACCAGACCGCTAATCGTCCGGAAAGCTGCTTTCGGATTGTCGGATAGGCGACGGGCGGCTAAGAGCGATGACGCGCTGCGGGCAAATCGGGCAAGCACTTTTGTTACTTGCATCGTCAGCCATGAACCGCTCAACACCAAGCCGATCATGATGAGCAAAAAGCCAATAGATATTGGTCCGGGCCCGTTATAAAACTGAGCAGATGATGACGTGCCGCCTGTACTGTGGCCTATACGCAAGGCGGCCTCCACGAATAGAGAGATGCCCAGAATGAGCGGTACCAACCGCCAAGCACTGGGCTTGGGTTGCGTCGCTTTGCGGCTAACACCTAGTGGTGAAATCTTGACTCGGCGGAGTGATATCAGCGAGGCGATCGCTGCTATAATTGGCACCAAAACAACCAGGCTGAGATAACCCCAGGCGGTCGGCGTGACATAGTTCGGGAAGAATCTCACGCCAGAAAATGATACGTCAGCGATAGCCGGTCGGACTACCAGAAAAATAAGCGAACCAAGCACAGCGCCGAACAATGAGCTGACAATGGCATCAACCGAAGCGATGACATTGATTTGGTGCGGCGTTGCTCCGATGAGCCGCATTGCGGCGTAGCGCTCCTCGCGGCGGGTGGCTGACAGCCGGGTTGCCGTATTGATGAGAATCAGGAGCGGAAACAGGATTGCGAGCGCGCCTATGCCAAAGGCCTCCTTATAAATATTCGTCGTACCTTGCAGCTGCGCGGCAGTGGCAATGTGCGTAACTTCAACGGTCTCGTGCTGCCGGGCGAGCTGAGTCGGCGTGTAGCCGTCGAAAATTGCCAGTTCATTCGGGAACGACAAAGCCGCTTCGCCGATCGTCCCTATTGACGTACCGTGGAAACGGTCGCCAAGCTCGTCCTTCGAAACGGTCTTCAATAATTGGGCGAGCGCCGGCGAGGCATAGAATTGTCCAGGTCCCGGCAATTTTGAAATGCCAGGCAGTGCTGGCGCATTCTGACCGAGCGCTGCAAGGTTTAGTTGCTCGATGAATTGACCTTTGTATATGTTCTCGCTGTAGTTCCAAAGCATCGCATTGGAAGCATTACTTGGAACCGCGGTTATTGCCTTGCCGGAAGTGGATTCCCACGACGGCCGGCCACTCGTTTTTTCAAAGGCATGGAAGTCGGCAAATACGCCGAGCAAAATAGTGACACCGACAGCCACGGCAGCCGTGGTCAGCAAAAGCCGGACGAGCGCTTCCCGGCCACCTTTGAGTATGAGCCGTAAGCCAAGTCGATACATATTAGCGTACCGCCTCGACCTTGCGCTGAGCCGTCGTCACCTTCCCGTCGCGCACCATAACTTCGCGATCGGCGTAGGCTGCGATGCGTGGGTCGTGGGTGACGAGCACAACTGTCGTGCCTTGTTCGCGAGCAGCGTCAACCAGCAGTTCCATGACATGCTCGCTCGCAAGCGAGTCGAGCGAGCCAGTCGGCTCGTCTGCGAATAAGACTTTAGGGTCCGTAACCAGACTGCGGGCAAGCGCCACGCGCTGCGCCTGGCCGCCGGACATTTCACCAGTCCGGTGCTTTTCCATGCCTTCAATGCCCAGGCGCTTGAACCAGCTGCGGGCTTTTGCGTAGGCTTTGCCACGGCCGGCTTTGTTCAAAAGTAGTGGCAACGCGATATTATCTTCGGCCGTTAATTCCGGCACGAGCTGGCCGAATTGAAAGACAAAACCAAAAGCCGTGCGCCGCAATGCGCTGCGCTTCGCTTCGTCCATTTGGTCGAGCCGCTGCCCGCCAAACCAAACTTCACCGCTATCCGGGTTAAAAATTCCCGCCATACAATGCAGCAACGTCGATTTGCCCGAACCGCTGGCGCCCATGATGGCCAGCAACTCACCGCGTTTTACTTCCAGACTTGCGCCTTGCAGCGCCGGCGTCAAACCGAACGATTTTTTGAGGTCTTTGACGTGTAGTATATATTTGCTATCGCTCACTACGAATCTCCTTTGCTAATGTTTGTAAACGCGCTGAAGTCAAATCAATCCAGCGCAAATCGGCTTCCAAATGGAAGAGAGCGTAATCGGCCTGAAGCATTTGCGCCAAGTCACCTTCACGGCGTATTTCAGTCAGCTCGCGCATCCGCGCAATATGCGAAGTGCGCTGGGCGTCGAGGTAATCATCTGGCGATTTATCCAAAAGAATGGCCGTAACTACTTTGGTAAATAAAATTGTTTGCGTGTTGGGCGAAAGTTTTTCGGGCGTGCCTAGCCAAGCCTCCAAGTCTTTGCGGCCAAGCTGCGTGACAGCGTATTTTTTCCGTTCGGGCCCACTGAGTTGTTCGGTGGCTTCGGTTTCTATCTTTTTATCGCGTAAGAGCCGCGAAAGCGTCGCGTACACTTGGCCAAAGGCGAGTGGCTTTTCTTTGCCGTAGAAAAAATCGTAATCTTTTTTCAGGTCATAGCCGTAGCTCGGCCGCCGGCCAAGTATTCCGAGCAAGGCGTATGCAGCAGACATACCAACGACTATACGCCCAGTGTATAGATTGATCAACTAACTCTCTGCTGCGATCGGAAATACTGAGCAAGATCTTGAGGATGGACGTAAATCTAGGGATAAATGTATGCGGAGAATTTGCTGAGCGGGCTGTACGAATAGCGGAAATGGCCGTTCCAGTCGTAGTTCATTTCGCTTACCAGAACATAGCCGGCCGGCACCACTTTTCCGGCATATTTCTGGCCGGGCAAGGCTTGCACGATGGCGACGTGGCCGTACGCACCCACCGTTTCGACCGCGATGGCGCCGCGGGCGGGCGCCGCGTGCGTCGGATAATTCGACGTGCTCGCCCAATATTTTGCGTTGCCCGTGGCCCGGAAACCGGTGTGGCCTTCGACGCTCGTGAAGTACCAATAGGCGTACGAGGTGCACTCGCGGTTGATCAGATCGCTGCTGTAGGAAACGGTCGCGATGGAATCCATTGCCGCGTTGCACCATTTCATTGGATAACCGCCATTGCCGTCACCGGCATCGCAGGCGCCGCCCGCGCCGCTCGTCAACGCCGCAACCGAAACGTCCTTTGTGCCCTTTTGGATCAAAGCTGCCTGCGCTATCCGGAGCTGGGTGATTGTGGGTGCGGGCGTATGGTCTGCCGGGCGTATCACTGAACTCACATGTGTTACATCCGAAGCAAAACCAAATATGCTGCCGATACTGCGGCCCGCGAACGCGAACGCACTGCCGATCCCGTGACCGACAAGCACAAAACTACCAATGACCGCACGGCCCATGAACAAAAAGCCGCCGCCAACAACACGCCCCGCGAACGCGAAACTTTCGCCAACGCCCCGAGTCACAAACACTGCGCCGATTTGGCAATCATGTTCGACAAACGCGCCGCTGTCGGTGGCAACAGTCGCGACCGTTACTGCGCCGTTAAGCGTTCTCTGGCCAATTGTGTCCGCCGTCTGGCTCACATCATTCATCATCATAGCCAACCCGTCAGTCACCACGTTCGGACTGTCATAGCTGGCGGCGAGGCTGACATTCGAAGTTCGTGGCGAAGTGCCAACATGGTGCTCCCGCGCGGTAGAAGCAAGCAGTGACATCAGCAGCAGATCGCCAACTATCAGCACGCCGGCGATCAGGAATCGCCGCTTGCGCAGAATCATGTCCATAAACTCGATCATAGGCCTCTCCACCTGCAAATCTCCAAAACTTCAAATTATACAACTAACTTGCATAAATTGCATGCATAAGCGGAAAACGGCCAGGGCCAAAGTAACTCTCGCGGCCTTAAATCAAGCCAACACTCCGACCATCAAGCGTCGCGTTTCAGCACGAGCCAATACGTTGTGCCGACAAGAATTAGGGCAAAACCCATATATATACCTGACTCGATGCCCTGGAAGAGCCAGTAGCGATTAGCTGGCTGATAGCGGGTAGTCATGTGCTCGGCACAAGAGCGGCCGTTCACTCCTGCAGGCGCGAAGTTCAGCGTTGGTTGGCGTAGACAATCGCCGGTCAAGTAGTAATGCTGGCTCACATTCAACTCGGCTCCAAGTGAACGCGGGACTTCGATGACGCCGGCACCTTGGCCGGCCAAGCTAAAATTATTTGTTTGAACGATGGACGGCATGTAGTGCGGCCGAAGGTAGTGCATCACGTCAAAACGCACAGGTACAAAGATACACAGCGTGAGTGCCAGCGCAAGCAAGGAACGCCGCAACCACGCGCCCAAAGCCACCCCGAGCGCCACGGCGAAGATGGCATACGCTACCGGCACCAAGCCTTGTGTATCAAATGTATTCGGCTGAAAGCGGTCAAACGCTACCGCATTTTCCGTGCGCAAACACCAGGTCACGGCAGCCGACATGATGGCGCCGTACAGCGCCGCCGCGGTCAGCAGCCACCTCAGTTTCACGCTGAGCCATTTACGCCGCGTAATACTTTGCGTCCAGAGGAGCGTCTGCGTGCCCGCCTCATATTCCTTCGCGATCAGCGGTGCACCCCAGAACATTCCAAGCACTAGTGGCAGTGCGAGCGTGCAGGCGCAGAGTTCGGTAACCTTTTCGCTTGCCACGAAAAATATATTTTTTCGGCCGGCGGACGCTGCCTGCTGATAGACATGCCAGCTATGCGCCACATGAAAGCCCATGATCCTGCCCCACATGCACTTAGCCCTTCGCCCACTGTTCAATTGAGTTGTTAACGTGCACCAGCTTGTCACTGGCTCTCTGTTGCGAAGATCGGCCTAGTTCTCAATTTCTGCCAATACTCCCACACAGTCCGAAACCAGGACAATCGCTTCTTGGGGTGACAGGCCTGCTGCCTGGCTTTCCTGACAAGACGCTTACCCACCGCCAGTAATATCCACCAACCCATGCTTGCGAACAGGAGGGTGTTTTGCAGTGTCACTGCCTTCTTGACCCGTTCCCACTCATAGCCCTGTACCCACTTGATGTCACGAAAGAACTCTTCAATCTGAAACCGGTCAGCATAGAGATTGAGGATATGGCCTCGGCTGCCTTTCTGCTTGTTTTCCGGTATATTGGTCAGGAGGTACCAAGGTTCATCTTCTTTCATTGCTTCCCGCCAGGCAGAACGGATGAATTGCCACTCTCGGCCTGCGTAGGTCACAGGACAATCCTCGTCACCAATCTCTCTCACTGGCACAGTTATCCTCGGCTCTCTCCATGGAACGCCAACCGGCGTCCCCGCTTTGATCCGAGTGATGAAATGAAGCTGCTGATCATCCAACCAGGTGAGCAGATCCGGAATACCAAACCACCGATCCATAGTCAGCACCACTTGCTTCTTCTGTCCCTGGGATAGTTCATCAAGCAGAATCGCCAGTCCTCTCATGAGCGGTTTGAGCAAGGCCCCTCTATGGAACGGAGCCATCACACACCACACTGGCAAGCTTCTGCCTTTGCCAATGGATACCGCTATCCAGGCAATGTAGAAACTACCAAACTGTGAATGATCTAACGAAAAGCGAAGCTCCCCCTTACCATAGATGGCAGCCAATGGAAGATACCGCTTCAGGATAGCCCGGAGCATGAGTCGCGGGAAGCGTTTGTCTCCTACCGCTCGCCTAACTTTACTCTCACCGGTGTGTCGGTTCTGGGCGAGCAGTCTACCATTGGCATTGAGAGAACGGAAACCAGTGAGGCCCAAGCCTTCGATGCCAGTGAAGAATCTTTGATGAAGCTTCTTGGGGATATACCGCTCCGTTAATCCCTGGACTTCATTTGCAACATTGTGTATTTTGAACATA
>DASXEX010000019.1:0-6692 GCA_036489905.1 Saccharimonadales bacterium (SeqCode) | reverse complement strand
AGCACACCGACAGTAAGACTTCCATCGTTCGGGCACCCTTGGGTGTTTTGCTCCCCAGACTCTTCCTCCGTTTCATGACCAGCTGACGAATATCTCGTTCGGCTCTATTGTTGTCAGCCGGTATACCATCTACGGTCAGGCGCGAAATCGAAGCGCTACTTGCCGATTCGAAAAACTAGTCGCTTGTCGGTGTCGAGCAGTCTTCGCAATTCGACCGTTTTGATCCGCAATGTGCCGGCAAGAGCCGCGCTCGGCGCCGCAATGATAATCTCGCGTTCGCGTACTTGGACGGCCACGGTTTCGTCGAATTGCTCGCGCACATATTTTTTGATCGCCAAACTTTCCGCCCGCTCGTCGAAATCCTTACGGCTCAAAATGTCGTTTAAACTATCCACACGCGTTATTATAAGAGAGTTATGCCGGAGTTACCAGAAGTTGAGACAGTGCGGATTGGATTGAGTGCGCTTTTGCCAGGGCAGAAGGTTGCGAAAGTTGAGCACAATTGGCAGAAGAGTTTTCCAAACGCCGAAGCCGACGTGCAAAAATTTCTGATCGGTGCGAAGGTCGTGACGGTCGAACGGCGCGCAAAAGTTTTGCTCATTGAGCTTTCAAGCAAGTATTCTTTGGTGATTCATTTAAAAATGACTGGCCAATTAGTTTTTCGTGCTCCGGGTGGTGAACATTTTGGCGCGGGACATCCGAGCGATTCGCTTGTTGGCGAGCTGCCTGACCGCTCGACGCGCGTGATTTTTAACTTCGCGGACGCTAGCAAGTTGTTCTTCAACGACCAGCGCAAGTTTGGCTGGGTCCGCTTGTTGCCGACGGCTGAAGTGCCGCAAATCGACTTTTTCAAGAAGGTCGGCCCGGAGCCACTGAACACAAAATTTGCCTGGCGAGATTTTCGTGAGTGCCTAAATCGACGACCGAACACAAATGTTAAAGCCGTGTTGCTTGACCAAACCGTCATCGCCGGCATCGGCAACATTTACGCCGACGAAAGTTTGTGGAGCGCCAGAATTCACCCGAGTACGCTCGTCAAAAACTTATCCGACGCGCGTATAAAAAAATTGTACGAATCGATGGTTGCCGTGCTAAAACTCGCCATCGAAAAGGGCGGGTCGACAGACAAAAACTACGTCAATGCCGAAGGCAAAAAAGGCAGCTACCTATCATTTGCCAACGTCTTCCGCCGCCAAGGCCAACCATGCGCGCGTTGTGGTACCGCAATTATCAAAGCCAAAGTCGCCGGCCGCGGCACGCATGTCTGTCCGAAGTGCCAGAGGATCTCGCTATGAAAATGACTTTACCTTATGAAGCCGACCCTGAAATGATGCGCAACGGTTTGGAAGACCCGGCGGTTAACGTGTTTGAGCATCAGCTGAACTGGCCGCGTCTGCAGCTAATGTTGCCTGATGCAGCGCGCCAAGTTTTGGACTTTGGTTGTGGGCCCGGAAACTTCACCGAAGCGTTGGCGGCACGTTACCCGGAAGCAGAAGTGATTGGCGTAGATGTGAGCGAGAAAATCTTGCCGAAAAATCTTGCCGAGCACGGCTACTCATGGATTGTCTTTTGCACAATGGGATGCCAGCGAGCGGAGGCCGGAATGGCACGGCAGGTTCGAGCTGATTATGGCCAAAATGTCGTTGCATTATGTGGTCGACTGCCGACGAGTTCTTCGCAATCTTGCATATGCTCTTGACGGCGATGGTTGGTTCGTCTTCTCGGTGCCGCATCCTGCGGACTCGATGCGGTACAATGATCGCAAGTGGCGTGAGGGCGACAACTACCATTCACCTGGTTTGATCTCTCGAGAGGTTGGCGGTACTGGTGTCCGAGCCAGCATGATGCATCGCAAAATGCAGGACTGGATTGAGTTGGGCTTAGCAGCGCTACCTGATCGGCAATGGGCGATGGACGAAGTGTGTAATCGTGGTGTGCCTAAACGGCTGAACCTGGCGTTTATGCCGGATTGCCAGCAGGTAATCAGTGTTATAGGTCGTTTACAGAGCAGAGAGCAACTCTAGAACGGCGACCACGTCCGGGGCGCGGAGGCGAGCCGTGGTTCGGCCGGGGCCGATTTTTATGGTGTGAGCGTTTTGGGGAAGAGCCCTGAACGTGTCTTCGTCGGTGTAGTCGTCGCCGGTTGCTAGTATAAAATCCGGATCATGACTGAGCCAGCGTTTTGCCGTGGCGCCTTTGTCAATGCCCGCGTTGCGGATTTCGAGAATTTTCTTGCCGGTATGTACGCGCAAGCCGTAACGCTCCGCTAGTGGCGCCACGCGTGCTCGGAGCAGAACGAGATTTTTTTGTGCCAGGACCGGCTTGCTCAAGCGGTAATGCCAGACGAGCGCGGAATCTTTTATCTCTACAAAACTTCCTTTGGTTTTCGCCGCGTACTTTTCGAGCAAGGGAATGAGGCTGTCCTTCCAGGCATGCGTTACGCCGCCGATGCGGTGCCAATTGTCGGCGCCTGCAAAGCGATAAAATGCGCCGTGCTCGGCGGCCAGGCCGATGGGCAACCGGTCGAACCATTTGGTGAGATCGGCTTGCGTCCGGCCGCTGATAACGACTACTTCGGTATGCGGCAATTTTGCCAGCTTCCGTAGTAGCTTCTTGAGTTCCTTTGGCGGTACAGCGTCTTCCGGCCGTTCGGCTATGGGCACCAGCGAGCCGTCGTAGTCGAGCAGCAGCAGTCGGTGCTTCGCGTTCCGAAACGATTCGACAATCTCTTGCTGGCGTTGGTGTGTCAAGGCGCGGGTTCGATTCGGTAGCGTGGTTATTGGCGCGTGAAGTGAGTCCATAAAGTCGCCAGCCCACTCTTGGACCGTCGAAGTTTTTATGTGCTTGCGCATTTTCTTTATTCGTTCTTGCCACGAGGTTTTACTGATAGCGACAGCCCGCGACAGTCCACGCACGAGCGAGTCCGGGTCGGTTGGGTCGACTATCACGGCGTCTTTCAGCTCATCTGCCGCACCGGCGGTTTGGCTGAGTATTAATACGCCGTGGCGTTGTGATTGACTCGCCAAATATTCTTTCGCCACCAAATTCATGCCGTCGCGCAGCGGCGCGATGAACGCCACATCGGCTCGGCGGTACAACGGAATGACGTGTTCAGGCGGCAGCGATTTGTACATGTAATCAATCGGCTTCCAGGTATGCGTACCGAACTCCTTGTTTATCTCTTTCACGAGTTTTTCGAGCTGATCCTTGAGTTGCTGATATTCGCTAATGTCGGTGCGTGAGGGCACTACTAACATGGCCAGTACCACTTTGCCATGCAGTCGTGGATTTTGCCGCAAAAACTCCTGATAAGCGGCAGCCCGTTCAACAAGGCCTTTGGCGGGATCGAGCCGGTCAACCGTGAGAATCAGCTTCCGGCTGCGATATTTGGCGCGCAGCTTGATAAGCTCACGTCGGATCTCGAGTGATTTGATAGTGCCGGCATATTTAGCGTAGTCGATACCCATGGGAAAATCCGCCACGCGCACGGCGCGATCGGCAAACACCACTTCTTTTTGAGTAACGACGCCGAGATCAAGCATTGCCGCTGTATCCAGAAAATTACGCACATACGATTTGGTGTGGAGGCCGAGCAAGTCGGTGCCGAGCATGCCGCGGACAAGTTCTTTGGCATCGTCAAGTTCGCCAAACTTGGCGGCGCTCGGAAACGGAATATGCAGGAAAAAGCCGTTCTTGTCATTCGGCCGCTGAGCGCGCAGCAGCGCAGGCAATAGCAGCAATTGGTAATCGTGCACCCAAACCAGACGGCCAGGCTCGCTGAGTTCCAGCACCGCTTTGGCGAACGCGGCGTTGACTTCGCGGTACGCGCGCCAATAACGTGCTTGATTGCTCAAGGCACCCTTGGCAATTTTCCCACCGTGAAATAGCGGCCACAAGATGCGATTGCTGTAACCGTTGTAAAAGTTATCGACTTGCTGCTTGCTCAGCCAAACCGGATAGCAGTTGCGCTTCTTCAGCTCTTTGGTGATGTGCCGCTTGTCAGCATCGGTCAGATCGTCGCTCGGTATGTACGGCCAGCCGATCCATTTAGTGTGTTTATTCGTGGTATACGAAGAGAGCCCGGTAGCCAACCCGCCGACACTCGGGGCAAATTCAAGCTTTCCGTCCACCTTTTTCACGATTACCGGCAAACGATTCGAGACTAAAGTCAAAAATGGTTGCATAACCTTACATACCATTGTAGCAAATCTCACCTATAACCAAAGGCAGTGCAGAGCTTGCCCCGTGCATGACCGCAGGCTATACAGCGTATAATGGGAGCGATGAAGGTGACGTTGACGGGCGGAAATAGTTTTGGTTTGCGCGGCGAGCTGGACAAGCTGGTGGCGAATTTTCTGGACGAGCATGGTGATATGGCACTGGAGCGGCTGGACGGGGAAGAAGCTACTTTCGAGCGGATGCAGGAAGCGCTGCAAAGTTTGCCATTCCTCGCGAGCAAAAAAATGGTGGTGCTGCGCGGACCAAGCGCGAACAAGCAATTTGCCGAAAACGCCGAGCGGCTGCTCACGGAATTGCCCGAAACAACAGACGTAATTTTGGCTGAGCCGAAGTTGGACAAGCGGCTGGCTTATTACAAATTTTTGAAAAAAGCGACGGATTTCCGTGAATTTGTGCCGCTCGACGCGAGCGGTTTGGCGCGGTGGCTCATGCAAGCGGCGAAAGATCGCGGTGGCAGTTTGAGCTCAAGCGAAGCGAGTTTTTTGGTGAACCGGGTCGGCGCGAATCAGCAACTCTTGGGCAACGAGCTTGAGAAGTTAGCCTTGTACGATCCGAAAATTACGCGCGCGAATATCGAGCTGCTTACCGAGGCAACGCCGCAAAGTACGATTTTCGAATTGCTTGAAGCGGCGTTTGCCGGCAATACCAAGCGCGCATTCAAACTTTACGAAGAGCAGCGCGCTCTAAAAGTCGAGCCGCAGCAAATCATCGCCATGCTGGCTTGGCAACTACACATTCTGGCGCTCGTCAAAACCGCCGGCGACCGCACATCCGACCAAATCGCCCGCGAAGCCAAACTCAATCCGTACGTCGTCCGCAAAAGTGCAGCCATCGCCCGCAAACTCAGCTTGCCCGAACTCAAAACCCTCATCGCAAACCTGCTAGAGATTGACACACGCCTAAAACGCGAACCCATCAACGCCGACGAAGCATTGCAGAACTATTTGCTCCAACTCGCAAGCCGATAGAGCTATTGCTTATCTTAGGTAATTATGCTTAAATATTTTTATATTATGATAGGCCGTCACCGTATATCTCCAGAGCATCCACGAACTCCGCGTCATGGGGGCGCTGCCAGAACAGGCAGACAGGCTCTCATCGCTGCCCAAGATGCTGCCGCCGTCCGCGAGGCAGCCCGAATACATGGAATGGCCGGCGAAGGCAGGAATGCGACCGAGGCACCTGCTAGGCTTAAAGGGGAATTTATCAGGGGGGTGACTATACTTGTTGCAGAAAAGAAGACATACCCTCGAGCAGCATATAATAACCTTACAAGCGTACGTATGATACCGGTTTTAGACGGTCCTGAAACTCCGCAGTTGGGTCGTCAGTTAGGCTATACAAGGCTAGGTGCGCTTACGGGTGATCCAAAAGACACCCAGGGTCGCTATCTTGCCGTCCGAGACCTTTCCGATATAGCAGTTGCGATGCACGAATTCGCACACGTTGCTCTACGGATAGGAGACACCAAATTGCCCCCCGAAGGTGAGCGTGAAGTTCCTCATGTTTTATGGGAAGGTTCTGCTAACCGCATGGGACGAGATGTTTTGGCGACCTTGGGCGAGGACACTTCCAAATTAAACACCTGGTATCCATATCATGAGAGGATACTTGATACGATTATGCAGGTCAGCGGAGTTTCTTTCTGGGATGTTACTGAGATTGCCTCAGGTAGGGATGGGATAGAGAACGAGGTGTGTCTTCGGAGGATTGTCCAAGAAGGGGCTGGTTGGGATGTATTGGGGTTTGCCCAAGAGAGATATGAAGCTGCCATTTACTCAGAGTTCAACCCTAATCACGATATACATTTGGCCGCGCAGGCAACCGAGCAGGCCTTAAACTTACAGCTATCCTTGAACGGGCAGGCAGCTGCTGCGTAATAAACTGCCACACGTTCTGTTGTTCGAGCCGTCTGGGAAAGGTTATTTTCTCTGCGTTGTCTTTTTGGCCGTGGTTTTCTTCGGCGAAGCTGTTTTCGCGGTACTGCCGGCGGCTTTGGCTTTTGCGACGAGCTGGCGCTTTTGGCGGGCGGCTTTGTTTTTGTGGATAACGCCTTTTTTGACGGCTTTGTCGAGTTCGCTTTGGGCTTTGCTCATGCTTTCGGCGGTCTTTTTGTCGCCGGCGCCGGCGGCTTTATGAAAAATTTTCAGCGCACTTTTGAGCGAGCGCTTGGTTTTGCTGTTGCGAACTGCGGCCTTGTTGGCAACCCGAACGCGCTTCTTGGCTGATTTGATAATCGGCATGCTTGTTTATTCCTTTAATTGTTTAACTCCGGACTCCAACTATACAGAGGCGAATTTTTTTTGTAAAGCTTTACGACTTAGCTCATAAATAAAGTTCCCCAAGTAGTATTCGTTAGCTCATTAAAAAAGTACCCGTAATCTTCTATCATGCTGTCTGGTATGGAGGTGCGGATGAAGGGACGCTATATGAGCAAGTTAACTCGCAAAGAT
>DASXEX010000014.1:0-18863 GCA_036489905.1 Saccharimonadales bacterium (SeqCode) | reverse complement strand
TCTGGGCTACAAGACACCTCAGGAAGCCCTGAACGAGTACCGCAAAGAGCACGAAAACAAGTAGCCCCGCTAACGCGGGGTGTTCGGATTCATTTCCAAATTGAGGATTGTTGAGTGTTCGGATTGAGGGCTACGAGCGGGAAAGCTACAATTCATTAGGTATACCATAACTCGTAGGCTCGCTATTGTCAAATCCACATCTCAGCCTTCGACATTTATCTTCGTTTCAGCGCGCGGATGAGTTGCCAGGCTACAATGTACAAACTCATCAAAAAAACGAAAAATGTGAGCATCGTGGTGAATGCCAAGGCGTGCGCCCGCGGGTCGACAATCGGATCGGAGACGTCGAACAAAATGCCGGCCGGATTGGTCAAAATATCCCAGGAATTCATGCGCAAATCGCGGCCGAGGTAAATCGCGAAGCTGCTTAAACCCAGCACGGCTGCAACCCAAGCCCACGCACTCGCTGCGCGCAAACGTTTGGCCAGCTCTACGTGCACCAGATACAAACTCGTAAGCCCGAGCAAAATCCCGGTGAACACGAACGAACTGAACATCACCGCGTCGAACACGATATTTACGCGCTGGTAATCTTGCAAATGGATAAAATCGCTGACCATATAAAAGCTGTTCGGCAAAAACCCGAGCCACAAAAGCGTCAGCGCAATGCCCGGCCAGCTCGTCCAGCCTTTGCTTTTAATTACTCGAAGCAAGCCAAAAACGAACAAAAGCGGCAACCACGCCAAAAACAAATTCCACGCCAGATACCAAAAAGCCCAGCTGCGGTTTTCAAAAGCACCCACCGCAAAAAAGCCTGCGCTCACCGCAGTCAAAAGCACCAGCGGCCACACGAACCCATTTGCCGAAACAACTCCACGAACTCCCCGCATCCGCCTATTATATCAGCCGAGTAAACAGCAGTTGAAAGTAGCGCATCCTTGCATGGCCGTTACATACAATCAGCCAACAAAAATAGCCCGGAAATATACGTGCATACCCTAGAGAAGCTAAACCTTGCGGCAACGCAAGCGATTTTTGTGGATGACAGAAAAGTTAATACCGATGCAGCCGAAGCATGCGGCATCCCTAGTCTAGTGTTCACTGACACGTCGACTTTTAGCAACGAGCTGGAGAATTTGTTAAGCTTGAAAAGTAAACAGAGGATAGCAAAATTACGAAGCAACGATTTGACGATTGGATAGCAGCTTACGGCAAGGCCTGGTCAACCCTTGCCCCAGATGCAATCATGAGACTCATCGACAAGACAGATGTAACTTACTATGAATCCACTTTCAACGAGCCAAAGAAAAGTTGGGAAGAAGTGAATGCGCTCTGGCGAGTCGTCCCACGCAATCAGAAAGACGTCACTTTCTGGCACGAAATCATGATGTTTGACAGAAGCACGGTCCTGACGCACGTGAAAGTCGCCCGCACTATGGTTCCTTCCGGTGAAGAACAAAATATTGACGCTGCGTTTATATTCAAGATAAATGAAAAAGGTTTATGCACCTACTTCCGTCAATGGAGAATGCTTCAATAAGACGCCCCGAGTTGCAATGGACTGCTACTTCTCAGAAGCCACAATGAGCCACAAGATCTCACCTTGAGAAGTGTTATTTTGTGCAATTTACTTCGCAGCAAGGTCGATGGTGAAGATGGCGCCGTGGGGTTTGGTGTTGGTTGCGGTGATGGTGGCTTGGTTGGCGGCGGCGATTTGTTTGGCTAGGGCTAAGCCGAGGCCGTAGCCTTGTGTTTTGCCGGTGCGGGATTTGTCGCCGCGGTATAGGCGGTCGAAGATGTGTGGCAGGTCGGCGGCGGCAATGCCCGAGCCTTGGTCGCGGATGCTCAAGGCGTAACGACCGGCCAATTTTTTGCCAGTGACAAAAATTTTGCCATCCTTCGGGCCGTACTTTATTGCATTATCGACAACAATTGTAATCAGCCGTTCCAGGCTTTCGCGGTCGCCCAAGACATTCGCCGACGCAAGGTTTTTCTGAACTAAAGCACCGCGAGCCTCAAGCGCTTTGGCGCTGTGCGCTAGTGTGTCATCCACGATTTTTTGCGCGGCAATCGGCAAAAGTTGGAGGCTTGCCTGCTCGTATTGCGTCAGCTGGAGTAAATTCGTGGCGAGACTTTCTAGCCGCTGGACTTCCTCGAGATTGCTCGAGATCAGCCCGCGCGCCTCGGCTTCGGAAAATGATTTTTGCCGCAAAAATACTTCGTTCTCGAGTTGCATGTTGGCGAGCGGCGTCCGGAGTTCGTGCGAAGCATCAGAAGCAAAGCGCTTCTGCGCGTCGTGCGCATCGACAATCGGCTTGAGCGTCCGGGCGGCGTACCAATAACTCAGGAAACCGCCGATGACCAGTGCACACAAATTCAGCAGGATCAAATCTTCATTCAGGTGCCGACGAACCAGGGTATTTTGATCTTGCTGCACGGTCATGAATTGGTTTTGTGGTTGCGGCGGCAATAGAAAACTTGGCGACACGCCGAAAAAGTCTCGTTCAAGATTATGCACTTCGCTTCGCTGCGCATTGTTCGAGCGATCAAACTCATGCTCGGCGAGCATCCGCACGCCAATTGTCAACGTCAAACTAAAGCACAGCAAAATCGCCAGGTAAAACGCTGTGAGCCGAAACCGTGCCGAGTCAAACATGCTTCTTTTATTCTATCTTGTAGCCGTAGCCCCGAACAGTTTTGATAACTTTTTCGCCCGCACCGATTTTTTTGCGCAAGTTGGCGACGAACGTTTCGACCGTGTTGTGCTGGACGCGCGATTCATCGCTCCAGACGTGATCGAGCAGGCGGTCTTTGCTCAGGACTTCGCCCTGATGGGCCATTAAATATTCCAAAAGTTGAAATTCTTTGGCAGTGAGTTGCACCGGCTTTTTGTCGACCGTGACCGTCCGCGCGACCGTGTTCATCGTCACACCCGCGGCATTGAGGCCACCGCCTTCATGCTCTTTCGGCCGTCGCAGCAAAGCCCGAACGCGCGCCAAAAGTTCGTCGAACGAAAACGGCTTGGTCAAATAATCATCCGCGCCGGCATCGAGCCCGTGCACGCGGTCACCGATAGTTGTACGCGCCGTCAGCAGCAGAATCGGCGCCTGCTCGTGCCGGACCCGCCATTGTTTGATAAGCGCCGGCCCGTCGCATTTCCCCGGAATCATCCAGTCGAGCAAAATCAAATCGTAGCCACTCGCCTCCGCAAGCGTTGCGGCCGTGTCACTGTCGCCAGCCACATCCACGATGTAACCTTCCGCACTCAAACCTTTTTCCAGGCTCCGCGCCAGCTTTTCTTCATCTTCGACAATAAGTAATTTCATACTGCTCCTAGACTAATTGTAGCGTAATTATGACAGCGGAAGCTGAACTTCGGCTGCAAGGAGTTTGGTGACTCCGAAATGTCTTTGCCAGCTATTCGTCCAGCGCGAGTTTGAATTTCTCGACGAGGTCGACTGGCGCAGGGTTGATATTGCTGAGAAGCGCGAGGTAGATGCTCACGAAGTCGCCGAACGCGATAGTCCACAGTAAGTGCTCGAGCAAGCTTTCGCCCTCGGCGTTGACCACTATCGGCTCGGGTCGCATGCCGGACAGCATACGCGCACTGATTTCAAAACGCTTCTGGATGCGCGGATGCTCGAACGTACTGCGCAAGTCGATCACGGCGTACGGCTTGTCGACCGGCTGCCGGCTCCAACCGATAAATTCGTTGTGGTTGAATTCCGAATACTGGCCGACCCACGCCACTTGCTTGGCGTTTTCGTTAAAACTGATTTTCCACTTGTACGCCGCCGGATACATTTTCGGGCCGCCGTATACGACAATGGATTTGCCCATGAGTTCCTGGGCGATTTGTTTAGCCGGGTTTTGGTTCGTCGGCACTTCGGGTTTCCATGCCTGCATTTTTTCACGCAGGAAAGTCGCTGTCTGATGCAGCTGCGCTTCGGCGCTGTCCACGGCGACCAGGCCGGCCTTTTCGAGCAATGTCACGAGCGCCTTCAAGTTATAGAAAACAGCGTAGCGTGGCTGCTCGGCCTTGGGCAGC
This sequence comes from Saccharimonadales bacterium (SeqCode), assembly GCA_036489905.1. GTDB lineage: Bacteria > Patescibacteriota > Saccharimonadia > Saccharimonadales > UBA4665 > JAICLK01. Next base: position 14,815 of record DASXEX010000014.1, on the reverse strand, counting down.
AACGCCAGCGGATAACCTTTTTCGCGGGCGATATCGGCCAGCTTGCCGCCAGTGGCAATCACCGCGATCTGCGCATGCTTTTCTTCGGCCGCCGCCAGCGCCGACAACGTCTCTTCGGTGTTGCCAGAAGAGCTCGCCGCAATGAAGAAGGTTTTGTCGGACACGTGCGCCGGAATATCGTAGTCGCGCACGACCTCGAACGGCAAATTATAATCCGGCCACACGCTGCTGATTTGCCCAGCCAGCGCCGACCCGCCCATGCCCGCATAGACCACATTCGTGACATCGAGCCGGTGCTCGGCCACATCGAATACACATTCCAGCTGTGAACTTTGCCGCTCGGCAATCCCAAGCGCGTCCTGCGAGTCACGTTCGTGAATTGCCTTTAAATCGTCCAGCATTGTCCCTCCGCTCTTGCATTTGCTGCTGATTCTTTATAGTATACCCTAAAGAGCATAAGCAAAATACAGGGGGAACTATGTTCGGGCACCAAGATGATCTCAATTCACAACACGACAACAAATCGGAGGTGAGCGAACCTCAAGCCGACGCTACGTTGACACAAGACACCGGGACGGCGACTTTGCCCTCAATTCCCGCACCGACAGCAAGCAGCGCTAACGACGCACCCGCCAGCGCGCCACCGGTCGGTGATGACACGGCAGGCGACTATATCGTAACAGAGCCACGTTTGCCGGTAGGCGCTTCGGCTGCCTCAAGCAGCGCTCCTGCAGCTACGCAGCCGGTCAGTCCTGATGACCTACTCGACCTCAAACAAAGCGCCTTACATCAGCTCACCCCGCTGCTTGGCCACCTCGATCAAACGCCCGAGGAAAAATTCCGCACCACCATGATGATGATTCAGGCCGCCGACAATCAGTCGCTGCTCAAGGAAGCCTACGCGGCTGCTCAAGCCATCCCCGATGAAAAAGCCCGCGCTCAAGCGCTTCTCGACGTCGTCAACGAAATCAACTACTTCACGCAGCAACAGCCTGACGCCGCGTAAAGGCTCGTGGCTCTTGTTTCTACCGCGAACCTAGCTACCCTTAGAATCAGGCACGTTCTGCCAGCCAGATTTTTGACTTGGCAGACTTTATATTAGAATAGGCACATGAACTTTTTCTTTACGCCATTCAGGGCGATCTTGGGCAGCGTGCGCATACTTTTCCGCGACAAAGAATTCAGAGGCCTGCTCTTTCTAGTAGGCTTGATTTTGATTATCGGCACGTTCTTCTATGCTCACTATGAACATTGGAGCAAGCTGAATGCCTTGTACTTCTGTGTGATCACACTCACGACAGTCGGCTACGGTGATTTCACGCCGCACACCGACGCGGGCAAGATTTTTACGATCTTTTACCTCATCATCGGCGTCGGCATTATTTTGGGGTTCATCAATGTCGTCGCTAAGCACGCCACCAAACAATACATGCGCCGGACCGAAGCGTACTTCGAGCAGTCAGAAGAATTCATTGAACAAGTCGTGGCTAAAATCTTGAAGAAGCAGACGAACAAGAAGCGCTAAAAGGCTCGGGATTTGGCATTTAAGGTTATAGGACTCTGGCATTAACTCAGCGTCCATTTTTGCGGGAGAAGGCGACAAAGCAGCACGAGTCCGCGCTCTTCTTTGCCTACATCATGCCCATACCGCCGCCCATACCACTCATGTCAGGCGCGGCAGGCTTTTCCTTTTCGGGGACTTCGGTTACAAGTGCGCCCATGGTTTCGATGGTACCGGCGATTGACACGGCGTTTTGGATTGCTTCCTTGGTCACGCGCGTCGGATCGACGATGCCGACGGCCTTGAGGTCAACAAGCTTGGTTGCGTCGTTGACGTTAACGCCTTGACCCGGCTTGGCTGCACGAACTTGCGGCAACCACTCATCCGGATTCAGCCCGGAGTTAAGTAGCAAGATCCTAAATGGCTGCTCAAGGGCGCGCCTCAGCAGAAATTTTCCATTATTAAACGCCACGGCGTCTTCACCGACAACCAACTTTTCTTCTTGGCGAATAACATCAGCCAAATTAATCAGCGTCACGCCGCCGCCGGGCACGATGCCGTCGCTCAGCGCGGCCTTGACTGCGTTCACTGCATCGTCCACGCGGAATTTCTTTTCCTCGATTTCGGTTTCGGTGGCGCCGCCGACTTTGATGACCGCGACTTTGCCGCTCAAAGCAGCGCGGCGTTTCTCGAGATTTTCCTTGTCGTACTCGCTCGTGGCCTGCGCGATTTGCGCGTTGAGCTGCTTGATACGCGCCGCGACTTCGGCCGGGTTTCCACCGCCTTCGATAATCGTCGTGTCGTCTTTGGTCACGATGACTTTGCGGGCTGAACCGACCACATCCATTTCGACATTTTCAAACGTCATGCCGCGGTCTTCGGTAATCACGTCCGCGCCGGTTAGGATCGCGATGTCATTCAGAATATCTTTGCGGCGGTCGCCGAACGCCGGCGCTTTGATGGCAATCGTGTTGAACACGCCCTTCAGCCGGTTGAGCACGAGCGTGCCAAGCGCCTCGCCTTCGACATCTTCGGCAATCAACACCAAATCTTTCTTGCCAGCTTGGGCTAACTTCTCGAGCAGCGGCAAAAATTCCTGGATCGAGCTGATTTTTTTGTCGGTAATCACGACGGCCGGTTTGTCATAGACGGCTTCCATGCGGTTCGTGTCGGTCACCATGTAGGCGCTGACAAAACCGCGGTCGAACGTGAAGCCCTCAACAATTTCTTTTTCGAGGCTTAATCCCTGGCCTTCTTCAACCGTCACCACACCTTCGCGGCCAACAGCTTCCATGACTTCAGCGATGAGGTCGCCAATTTGGGCGTCGCCCGCGGAAATCGTAGCGACTTCGGCCACGCGCGATTTCTTGCCCTGAATGTCTTCGCTCATGGTTTCGAGCTTCTTGATCACGTCCTGCGCCGCAGCTTCCAAACCTTTGCGCAAAAGCATCGGATTGTGCCCGGCGGCAATCAATTTGTTTGCCTCGTTCAAAATGTGGTAGGTCAAAACGGTCACGGTAGTTGTGCCGTCGCCTGCGACATCGTTCATCTTGCTCGCGGCTTGTTTGATGAGTTCCGCGCCGACTTTGTAGCCGAGCGTGTCGTCATCGACATCGCTCAGCTCCACGCCCTTGGCCACGGTCACGCCGTCGTGCGTGACGGTCGGCGCGCCGTAACTTTTGCTGATAACCACGTTGCGGCCCTTCGGTCCCATGGTCGTTTTGACCGCGTTGTACAAAATTTCCGCGCCGCCAAGCACGCGCTTGCGGGCATCATCGTCATAAAAAACTTTTTTTGCCATTTGTGAGTTACTCCTCTAGAAATTATTTAACCGTTGCGAGCACGTCTTCTTCTTTGACCAAAATATACTCGTCCGTGCCGACTTTCACGTCGGTCGTGCTGTAACTTTTGTAAATGATGCGGTCGCCGACTTTGACCTGCTTCACGTCTTTGCCAACAGCCAAAACTTTCGCGACCTTTGGTTTTTCGGCTGCCTTTTCGGGCAAGTACAGCCCACTGGCGGTTTTGGTTTCGGCTTCTTCGGCCGTGGCCACCACGTAATCGGCAAGCGGTTGAATCTTTGCGCTCATGCTTATAGTTCCTCCGTTACATCTTTTAAATTTAGCACTTTGTACCCAAGAGTGCCAACTCGTTCAGCACTCATAATAATAGAGCGCCGACTTCCCTGTCAAGCCCGACACGGCGTGGTACAATTTTTGCATGGCGAATTCGCACGCAACTCCCGCAGCACTTATCGGCGTGCCGCTCGACCTCGGCGCCGAAAACCTCGGCGTGAGCATGGGCACGGACACCCTTCGCTATCACGGCATCGTACCCAAACTGGAAAGCGCCGGCTTGCACGTCACCGACAAAGGTAATGTTCGTGTAAAAGATCGCTCTGAGGTGCCACTCGGCAGCAACCCGAAGCTACGCCACCTGGACGAAATTATTCGTGTGAGCGAAAAGACAGCCAGACTTACCGAAGCCGCCGCACGTAGCGGCGAAAAGGCCATCGTGCTCGGCGGCGATCACTCCATTTGCCTGGGCGCGGTCGCTGGCGCGTCTGTCGGGCTCAAGGGCAAGCTCGGGCTCATCTACTTTGACGCGCATGGCGACATGAACACCGACGAGACCACGCCAACCGGCAACATCCACGGCATGCATCTCGCATCGCTCATGGGTTTTGGCGCGTCCGAACTCGCGCATGTTTACGGTGAGCAGGTCAAAATTCAGAAAGAAAATTTGCTACATATTGGCGGCAGCGATTTCGACCAAGCCGAACTCGACCTTATCGACCGAGAGAATCTCCAAGCCTTTACTTTATTTGATTTATTGTCCAAAAATCTCGGCCCGCTTTTTCCGATGATTGATGATTTAGCCGCCCGCGTCGAAAATATCTGGGTCAGCATAGACCTCGACACCATCGACGCTATCTATGCGCCCGGCGCCGGCATGCCAAATAAAAAAGGGATGACGTATCGCGAAATCGCCACAGTCGCCGACTATATCGGCCAAAAGTGCAACGTCGTCGGCGTGGACGTCGTCGAATACAACCCGCTGCAGGACGAGCAAGGCAAAACCGCCGAGCTGGCCGTCGAACTCATCGCTACATTCTTCGGCAAACACTACAGTTGGTATGCCCAATACCTCGAAAGTAATAAATTATAGCCGGATATTCGCGAGTTCCTACCCTATTTAAGCGTGGTCTCGTCCAGTCGCTAGGTTAGCGCTCTCAGGCGCACGATCCGGTGGCTGCTTTCATTTTTGGTGAGCAATGCTTCGACGATGCCACTTCAGGCCTAGCCTTCCACTCTCTGCGAACTGCCCGATCCGTAAAGGTAATTTTTTATATCATCTTCTTCAAGCCTCATAGAGCCCCCCTTAATTGTTTCGGGATATGCAGCGGCGACTTTGCCGGTTTTTATTTCGATGACCAATCGGATTTTCATGGGGGTTTGGTTGTCGGCCATAGGCACAGCGCCCTCTGCCAGGATTGCCAAGCCATCATCCCGAACTTGGTCTTTGGAATGATCACGCGTTTCGTAAGCAATTCTGACCGCCTGTAAAACCATCAATGAATCGTACTCTTTAGGAAACATACTGTTGTTTGCCTCAACTCGAGTAGTTTCGCCGGTATTAGGATACTGGTTGCCGCTGAACTTTCTGTGACCTCTGACAGTAGCCCGCGCTCTATATGGCTCAAAGGGATACTCCCTAAATGTTCTACGTGTGGATTTATTTGCACCATCAAGATGAGTACGATCGACCGAGCTCGGCGCTGTATCAGCCGGAACAAAAGCGCCAGATGGCTCATGATGAAATCCCCCAACAACTTGCTCATTGTCATCGCCATGCATAATATTACCGCTTAATATATGCTCGACACCATCGTAGCCTGTATCATAATAAAAGGTATCGACAAGCCCGCTATTTATAGCGTGTTCATAATTCCCGTAACGCATGGGTGCATATGGTCCATCAAGTAATAGCCTGAGTGACCGTTCCCGTTCGGGAGGGACATTGGCTGTTTCAGCAGGACCTCCTTGCTGCAGCGACTCTGGGTGAGGTGTTTGATGATTTGACATTTTTTATTTAGGACTAAATAGTTTTAGACATAATGACACTAGATTGACTTTAAGTCAATTTATAATTAAACGGCGCATTCGCTACTTGTGGTTCTGTCGATTCTTGAGCGCGGCGCGGGCGGCGGCGGTTTCGTTGTAGTCGCGCCGAATGGTGTCGGTCGCTTCGTTGTAGATGTGGCCGGGCGCGGGTGTGAAACCGGGTTTGTTCGTGATAATCACGCGCTCTTCGCCCTTGCCGAGCAGCAAGACCATGTCGTCTTTTTGGGCGAGGTCGATGGCTTTTTGCACCGCGGCTTCGCGGTCGTGGATGAGCAGCAAATTTTTGCCGCGCACTTTGCTGGCCTTTTCGGCGCCCGACGCGCATAGTTCCATCAACCGTGCGCCGTCTTGGTCGCGATCGTCCTCTTCGGTTAGGATGACGATGTCCGCATTCCGGCCGGCATTTTCGCCCTGAAGTGGCCCTTTCAATTCGTCACGGCGACCCGGCGTGCCGAATACGGTAATCACTCTGCCCTTCACCGCCGGTTTGATGGCGGCAAAAACTTTGTCGAAGGCATCCGGTGTGCAAGCATAGTCGACGATGACGCCGAAGTCCTGGCCCTCGTCTACGGCATTCATGCGTCCGTCGACCATCTTTAAGCTCGCGATACTTTTTTCGATTTGCTCCCGCGTCAGCCCGACGGCGCGGGCAACCCCGACCGCGGCCAAACAGTTATACACATTGAACTCGCCCGGCAAATTGCTGGCAATGTCGTATCCGTCATCTCCAAGTTTTGCGTGGAAATTGCCGCCGGTCGGCGAAAGTTTGATGTTGCTGGCGCGCAATTCGCCTTTTTTAATGCCATACGTCACCGGATGCGCAATCGCCTCGGCAAAAAAGTGGCCGTTTTCATCGTCAGCGTTGACAATACCAACGCGCTGTCCTCGGCGATTGCGGTTGCATTGCTTGAACAGTTTGAGCTTTGCGTCCCGATACCGCTCGAACGTGCCGTGGTAATGAAAATTATCGTGCGTCAAATTGGTATAGGCCACAATCGTGTACGGCACGGACCACACACGGTACTGCGCCAACGCCTGACTGGTGGTTTCGAGCACCAGCCACTCGACGCCGGCGGCCTTCATTTTTTTGGCAGCTTTGAGCAGTTTGAGCGAGCCGAGTGACGTCATGCGTGTCGAGTTGGGCTGCGGGCCACGACCGTCGCCATAATCGATCGCCACCGTCGTAACCATCGCCACTTTGTAGCCGCTCTCGCGCAGCATATGCGTGATGAGCGTGCAGGTGGTGGTTTTGCCAGCGGTGCCGGTGACGCCAATGACCTTCAAATTGTGGGTCGGAAACCCAAAGGCTACGTTTTCTGCAACCGCTTCGCCGAAATGTCCGTACGGCTCGACCCTGGAAAATATTTTTCCCGGAATAACTTTCTTAACAATTTTTCGAGGATTCACGCCAATAAGTATACGACCTCATGTACCGTTTCGCCAGCTCTCAGGCCGTCTCCGTGTTAGAATAACGCAGATGATGGTTCTGGGCATTGAGTCGAGTTGCGATGAAACCGCTGCAGCGGTTGTTCAGGACGGCCGGAAATTGCTGAGTAATGTGGTCGCGAGCAGTATGGATTTGCACGCCAAGTACGGCGGCGTGGTGCCGGAGATCGCGGCACGCAGCCATATCGAGGCGATCATCCCTGTTATCCAACAAGCTTTGAGCGACGCTAACTGCACCTGGAACGATATCGATGCCATTGCGGTGACACGGGGCGCGGGCCTTGGCGGCAGCTTGCTCATTGGTGTAATGGCGGCCCGAACTTTGGCGATTGTGAAACGCAAGCCGCTCTATGCAGTTAACCATGTCGAGGCGCATTTGTATGCCAATTTTCTCACCGAAACTTCCCTGCCCGGCTACCAAATGCGCGCGTCGCAGCCGGAATTTCCCCTGCTCGGGATTATCGTCAGCGGCAATCATAGCCAACTCGTCGTGTTCCGTAATCATTTTGACTATACCCTGCTCGGCCAAACGCACGACGACGCCATCGGTGAAGCCTTTGACAAAGTCGCCAGAATAATCGGGCTGCCATACCCTGGCGGCGTGAGCGTTGAAAAACTAGCTGCCCACGGCAATCCGTTTGCATTCAAATTGCCGAAAGCAAAAATGGCCGGCAAATACGACTTCAGCTTTTCCGGTTTGAAGACAGCCGTTCTGCGGCTCGCACAGGAACAAATCGGAGCAGACTTCACATTTCCGTCGATAAAGCTGCCAGAGCGGCTCAATGAAGCTCAGAAAGCCGATATTGCCGCCAGCTTCCGGCGCGTGGCCGTCGAAACGATTGTCGACAAAGCCGTGCACGCCTGCGAAGAATTCCAGCCGCAAAGCGTCATCATCGGTGGCGGCGTGGCAGCGAGCACTGAATTACGGCGCCAGCTGAGCGAACGACTTCCCTTGTCTGTCGAATATCCCGACCGCAAACTCTGCACCGACAACGGCGCCATGGTCGCCACGCTCGGTTGCTTCAAGGCAATGTCCGACCAACCGCAAGCTGATGCTTTCTCTCTGGAAATTGTGCCGAACTTGAGTATGTAAATTGTTGTAAAAACTATATTTGCCGAACGCGCCCACCCGTGTTATGCTTATGTTTGTCAAAAACAAAAAGTGGTTGTGGTGCCGTTTTGGCAATAGGAATGAGTGTTTTCAAGTGAGCCATTTTCATGCGAAAGCCATTGTTTTTGTGGCCAATTTTTTCATGTGAACCCTTTATCGGTAGCCAGCTAGCCACCAAGGTGTTATGCTGGAATTATTACTTTAGTTAACGTTCAAAGGGTGCGGCCATGAAGTTGCCAAAAATTTACGAACCAGGTCAGTACGAGACCGACATCTACGCGCTCTGGGAAAAATCCAAAGCGTTCGCGCCAACCGGTGAAGGCAAGCGCTTCAGCATCGTCGTGCCGCCGCCAAATGCGAACGGCAACCTACACATCGGCCACGCGCTGACGCTCGGGCTCGAAGATATTGCCATCCGCTACCACCGCCTGAAAGGCGATCAGGCACTGTTGTTGCCAGGAGCTGACCATGCCGGTTTTGAAACGCAAGTCGTGTATGAAAAGCAGCTCGCCAAAGAAGGGAAGAGCCGATTCGATTTTTCTCGGGAAGAACTTTATAAACAAATCTGGGATTTTGTAGCGCAAAACCGCGAGAACTTCGAAGGCCAAATTCGGCGGCTTGGCGCGAGCGTTGACTGGAATCATTACACCTTCACGATTGATGAAAAAATCGTGAAGCGGGCGTATGCCACATTCAAAAAAATGTGGGAGGAAGGGCTGATTTACCGCGGCAAACGCATCGTCAATTTCTGCACCTTCCACGGCACAAGTTTCGCAGACATTGAAGTGGCGCATAAAGGGGAGAAGGGGAAGCTATACTATATTGCGTTCCCGCTTGCCGACAAAAGCGGAGAAGTAGTAGTTGCAACCGCACGACCTGAAACGGTGGTCGGCCAGGCCGGTCTGATGGTGAATCCCGAAGACAAGCGCTACAAACATCTTATCGGTGCCATTGTCAACCAACCACTTATACCGGATGCGCCGATCAAAATAGTAGCATCAGACAAAGTCGATTCAACTTTCGGAACCGGTATAGTGACTATAACGCCAGGGCACAGCGCGGTCGATTATGAGGTGGCGCACGAGCACGGCTTACCGGTAGTCGAACTCATTACGCACGAAGGCAAACTTTCTGGTGCTGTGCCGCAAGCCTTCCGCGGCCTGACGGTTAAAGAGGCGCGCCATGTTGTGGCCGAAGCGCTTGACAAAGCAGGCCACCTACGCAAGGTCGAAGACTACACGCACACTATCGGCGTCTGCTACAAATGCGGGACGGTTATTGAGCCGCTTTTGCGCGAACAGTGGTTTGTGGACATGCAGCCGCTGGCCAACCGAGCAACCAGCAGCTTAAGGGCAGGGGAGATCGCGTTTTATCCTGAAAGCAAAAAGGATCAGCTCATAAATTACCTTGAGAATTTGCGCGATTGGAACATCAGCCGGCAAATTGCCTGGGGGATACCAATTCCGGCCTTCCAAAATGTCGACGACCCGGACGATTGGATTTACGACGAACGTATCGGTCAAGAAATTATAGAGGTCGATGACAAAACCTACCGCCGCGACCCGGACGTATTCGACACCTGGTTTTCCAGCAGTTCGTGGCCATACGCCACGCTCGATTTCCCTGACAGCGAAGACTTCAAAGATTTTTACCCTTTGAGTTTAATGGAAACCGGCGGCGAAATTCTCTACCCCTGGGTCAGCCGCATGATTATGCTTGGCCTATACGTTACTGACGAAATTCCATTCAAAGCCGTGTACATTCATGGCTACGTCATGGCCGAAGACGGCACCAAGATGAGCAAATCGATCGGCAACGTTATCAACCCACTCGAGGTCATCGACAAGTACGGCTCCGACGCGCTGCGCATGGGCATCATCGCTTCGCGCGTGCCGGCCGTCAATCGCGGCTACGATCACCGCAAAGTCGAAGACGCCCGCAATTTCTGCAACAAACTCTGGAACATCGCACGCTATGTCGAAGACAAAGTCGGCGACCGAACCAAGGTTGGCGAACTGGAACCGAAAACCACGGCCGACCATTGGGTATTGAATAAATTACAACAGACAACAGAGGTAATTTCGGCGAATTTGGATAATTACCGCTTCGCCGAAGCCTATGACGCGCTCTATCATTTCGTCTGGGACGATTTCGCCGATTGGTATATCGAGGCATCGAAAGCTGAGCCGAATCTGCCGCTGCTGGCGTTTTGCCTCGAATCGATTTTGAAACTCGCACATCCGTTCGCGCCGTTCCTCACCGAAACGATTTGGCAAACGCTCGCTTGGGAAGGGAATTCGTTGCTCGCGACGAACCGCTGGCCGGAAATTCCAGGTGCCGACAAAAAGTTGGACGGACAATTTGAAGCCGTCAAAACCATCGTCGCCGAAGTCCGCTTCATCGTCAAGGCCATTGGTGTACGCGATGCGAACTTGAAGTTTGCAGATGAGCCATTGCTGTCTGAAAACGCAGAACTCATCAAGCAACTTGCACATATCAAAGGCGTTACTGAGGCTACCGAGCAAAACGGCGTGATGTTGACACAGTCGCCATACAAAGCGTGGCTCGAAATCGACGAGAAGGCCATCCAGAAATACCTGGACGAGCTGGCCGCCAAACGCGACGCCGCCGAAACCACCATCGGCCAGCTCAAAGCCCGCCTCATGAACAAATCCTACGTCGAAAACGCCCCAAAGCACATCGTCGACCAGACCAAGCAAAACCTCGCCGAAGCCGAAACCCTCCTAGCCAACATCGAGCAAGAACAAAAGCGCTTCACGGCCGGCAATCGCTAGCCCGCGCGCCGCGATCACGCTAAACTTAGAGCCATGGCTACCGAGCGCACTGATAAACTTACCGAAAGCTTGCACGAGCTATACCAAACGCGCGGCGATTTGTTGTTCCACGGCTGGCATCACATCTTTTTCGTGACCAAAAAGGCGGTCGAGTTTGCTGACGAATTTCCGGATGTAGATAAAGAGCTTGTCGAAGCCGCCGCGCTCACGCACGACCTCAATTATGTCGTGGAGGTGAACACTGAGCCAGAGGCCGGCCGCAAGTTGCGCGCGCAATATCTCGCGGATGCAGGCTTCGCCCCCCCCGATGAGATTGCGCAGATCGAGCGCATCGTCATGGAAGAACACACAGCCACGCGTCACGCCGATATTTCCGATGCCGCCAAGGCGCTCAGCGACGCCGATAGTTTATTCAAAATTATGCCGCTGACGCCAATTTTCTTCTCGAGCAAATACATCGCCGAGAATCGCGTCGATGTGTATAGGTGGGCGGACAAAATTATCAAAGAACAAAAGCCGTTGCTGGAGCAGGGAATTTACTTTTACACGAGAACGGCTCGGCAAAAATATTTACATTGGGCCGAGATGAACCTGGAGCTGGTCGAAGAAGTACAGGCTGCGCTCGAAGATCCGGACTTCGCGGAGATGCTGGTGATTGCCCGCGAGCTTGAGGTTTTATAAAACGGAAGTGGGTTTACGCAGCCAATCGTTCAACTGTGGCGAGGCCGCCGAGGATAAGCTCTGCCGCAAGCTCCGTGGATGGTTTTGGCAACTTCCCTCTGTCGAGTATCTGCACCGCTTCAGTTTCGGTAGGATAGAGCATGGTCGAGGGCGCCAAACGCAGGCCGTCGCCATAGCTTTGCTCCATAGCAGCCCTTGTTTCAACCAAACGGTGTGCCTTGTCGGGCTCAAGTCCTTTGTAGTACACGAATCCGTCCAATGTATTAAGGCCGGGGTTTTCTTCTGCTCCTTTGTAGTGAACCGAGACAGCAATGGGTGAACCACTGCTTGCTTGGCGCACACGATAGCCTGCATGATGTACATCGGTGCTATCAAATCTTTGGGAGCCTAACGAGGCAACGGAGGTCACGGAACGAGAAAGGATTAGTTGCGAGCCCAGCCGAACCGGGTTGTATTCCGGCCGCATCCCGTCGGCTCTATCGCCGATGCACATGGCGACCGCAGCGCGCTCTTGAACCGGCAGCCCGTGAAATCGGGGCGCTTGGTTCGGAATAACATGGTAGCGCGTTAACACCTGTTCGGTGCCTTGCGGAGCGGCCCACCAGCTAAATGCATCACGCGAGTGGCCGTGCGGACCTTCGTCTCCTGGAAAATCCGGGTGATAAAAATTGAGTTGAAGCGTAGCAAGGTGGGTGCCGCCATTCGGATTGTCTTGCCGTGCAATCAATAGCCCATGGAATCCGGGAGGGTACCAGTCCATAGCCGAAGCAGCTTCCTCGAGCCGGCCATCGTCGTCAGCCACCCAATTCAAGTAATTACTCAGTAGTTCTGTGTTTGGCCCGCGCTCAAGCTCCCACAAGCCGGGATATTGCATATATGCAGGCTGTTCAGGCAGAGCGGCCTCGTACTGTTTCGCCATTTTATAATTATACCATAACTTGGCAGAATTACGCGTAGCTCGGACGTAGCTTTGCAGGCTCCGTCTTTGCGCAAAGTTTACTCCGCCGGTTCGAGGGTTTTGCGGATGCGGGCGACGGATTCTTTGGGGCGGTAGTCGTCGAACCACAGGACGTGCCAGCCGCAGCGCTCGGCGGCCATGAGGTTGGCGCGCGAATCATCGACGAGGAGGATTTCTTCGGGCTTGGCGCCGGCACGTTCGGCCGCGATTTTGTAAATTTCTTTCTCGGGCTTGATGACGCCCACCGTCGAAGAATCAATGACTACATCGTACGGCACGTTCGGAATGAGCTTGCGCGTGCGCATGGCGTCCAGGAAGCCGGGCATGATGTTGGTAAGCAAGCCGACGCGATAATTTTTGGCTGCCCATTCGACGAGCTCGTGCGTAGCGGCGATTGGCTCGACTGCCTCGAGGTAATATTTTTGAAAGTCGACTGATGGCAGATGCAGGCGCTTGGCGAAGGCGGCGTTGAAATCGTGCAGGCTCATCGTGCCGCGGCAAACTTCGTCGTTATAGTGCCAGAAGGCGCTCTCGATGGCGTCCGGCTGCGCGCCGCTTTCGTGCGCCAACTTTGTGAAAGCTTGCTGAAAAAACCGCACAAGGCAGCCGTTAACGTCGAAATACACGAAGCGCACGCCGCTTCTGGAAATTTTTTTCGGCAGGGCAGGGCGGCCGGCATTCCCCAAACCAAGCAAGGAATCAAGCGACACACCAAGTGCGGCCGCAATGGTTTGCACCGTAAAGATCGATGGCGACTTAATCGCGCCGCGCTCAATTTTCGCCAGCGTCGAATAGCTCAAATTTGCCCGCTGGCACAACGTCTGCTGCGTAAAACCCGCAGCCTGGCGCGCCATCTGCAGGCGCTTGCCCAACCCCTTCTCATCCATAGCCATATCATACCAATTGCCCGCACAAATGAAAAGGGAAGTAGCACGAAACGGCTACTGAGCGCATGCCGGCCGCCAGCTATGCGTGACGTATTTTACCAACTGTACTTGAGTCTGCTTAAACTTAAAGCGCGAGCTTCGCGGCCAACTCGGCAAGTGCTACGTTATCCGGCTCGGCACTAGGATCTGGCCGGGCCCGGTATTCTTGCTCGGTAGAGAAGGGAAATATTTTGACATGGGCGTGATTTGCCACATCGAGACCTTCGATCATCACGCCAACACGCGCCTTATCCGCGAAAACTTCTCGCAGCCGGCGGCCGACTTTTTGCACGGTCGCCATCAATGCCTGATAGTCTTCGCTGTCCATATCCCACACGAAACCGATCTGTTTTTTTGGCACCACCAACACATGACCAGACTGAATAGGGTGAATGTCCAGAAACGCGAACGTTTTGTCATCTTCGTAAATTTTGTTGCAGGGGATTTCGCCCTTGATGATTTTCGTAAAAATCGAGTCTTCCATAATTCAATTCTAGCACTTTGGCGGAGAGGGAGGGATTCGAACCCTCGGTACCGTTGCCGGCACACTGCTTTTCGAGAGCAGCACCTTCAACCACTCGGTCACCTCTCCAGCTGATGAGTATTGTATCAAACTCCGGTGCATGATAAAATTACCTCTGTTGCAAAGTTCCATTTAGGGAAAAGCACAAACACGAAAGCCAAAGGCTTTCGACCAAAATCACAATCCAAGGAGCGCAAGCGACTGAATGTGATTTTGAGAGGAGAAGCATAGCCATAGGTCGAAGCTTTTGCCGCTAGCGGCAAAACGAGACTTTGGCGTAGGCTTCGACGAGCGCGTGTAGCTCAGCTGGATAGAGCGTTGGCTTGCGGAGCCAAAGGTCGTAGGTTCGAATCCTGCCACGCGCACCATCGTGGAGTTTTCGTCTGGAAGCTCCACGATGTTCATTTCACGAGACTCTTCTATAGATGTTATTTGCTGGTAAATGACACTAACTTGTCCCGTTCCAAGATTTTGATTCGGAAATAGGGGTAAACCATTCTCATAAACCATTTTTTGGAACAACACCTTATTTTCAGCCGTTGCATTTCGCCAAATCTCACCCGCATGAGCCATAAAGTAGACCGCTTCATTGATTATCTTGCGTTTATCTACTCATATACTACCAACATCCCTCTACTTCGGTAGCTGGGGTACAATACGGAATGGCATGGGAGTCTACGAGATGTACTTGGGAAACGCCGTTAGTGCGTTTTCTCGCACGGAAGAATGTAGCTCCTTCCCATTCAGTGG
>DASXEX010000001.1:0-15307 GCA_036489905.1 Saccharimonadales bacterium (SeqCode) | reverse complement strand
CCGGTCAAACGCCGGAATTGGTCGGGCTGCAAGGTTTTAATTTGATCATACTTTGAAGGTGTGATTGTGTCGCTATGCTTTATGGCCATGGTTATTCCTCCCACATTACATGCATCTCCATTTTACCGGAGATGAGCTAGGGGCTACAGGGTGGGTGGTAGGAGAAGTCTACCGTCCTCTCCATTTGCACGACTACCTGGCGGATGAACCCGGCACGGTACTTTCAGAGTCTTGCGGCTATTAGTTGAGGGTGAGAGCAGTTACATAGAGAAAACCCCCAAAAAACTATCATAAGTGGTATAATAAATCCAAGCCAGATTATCGGCTGATCGCTTGCTCTTTTAGGGTGAGAGGAAAGTCCGGGCAGCAAAGGGAATGGCAGTTGCTAACGGCAACCGGGAGTAATCCTAGGGAAAGTGCCACAGAAACGAAACTACCTTTGGTTCGCCAAAGGAAAAGGTGAAACGAGCGAGGTAAGAGCTCGCAATTTATATCGGTGACGATATAAAACGGTAAACCCTGCCTGCTGCAAGGAGACAAACTTTCCCGGCATTTGCCGGCAGTTCCCGCTGAAGTTTGCCACAAAGAATCCGCTCGACCGAACTGGCAACGGTTCGGCTAGATAGATGATCAGCTAAAACAGAACCCGGCTTACGGATAATCTGGTATTAAAAATCCTGCACTTGTTGTAGGATTTTTAAGTTTACCCGCCTAATGGAAATACTTTCGGATATTACGGAGGTCACGTTCATACAGCTCGCGCCAGTTTGGGTTGTGGCGAATGTCGACTGCTTGCGGGAAGTCGATAATCCAAGGTTTGTCATCCCACCACAGAACATTGTACGGCGAAAGGTCGCCATGGACTATGCCGTTATCTAAAAGGAGTTGAATGGTCTGTTCTATCTTCGATAGCGTTTGTCGTTTTATCGGCTTGCCGAGAGCAACATCGATAAGTCGCGGAGCAGGCTGTTGCTCGTTGCCGAGGTATTGCATAAGGATGGCATTGTCGGTGCAGGCAAAAACTTCCGGAACGATAGCACCCTGCTCGTACAGCTTTTTCAGCAGATGATACTCGCGTTTTGTCCAAAGGCGCTGCTGCAGATTTTTGCCAACTTTGGATTTTTGTTTGATGGCTTTGCGTAACGACGCTTCCCGTATCCATTGGCCTTCAGTGTAGGTGGCGCGGGTGCTTAGCTGAGTGCCAACATATACTTTGAGCACGTAAGGTTTCTCCTGAGTTTCGACTAGCCATAAATCGGCCTCTTTGCCGGATTGTAGCTTCTGCTTCACGGAAATGTCAGGATATTTTTTATGCCACTCGCTTAAGACTGCGTCTTGCAGCCCTGCCATGTGTTTACTACTTTGTCTGGGCAGTTTTGACGACGGCTTCAAAGGCTTTCGGTTCGTTGACGGCCAGTTCGGCCAGGACTTTGCGGTCCAGGGTTACGTTCGCGGCTTTCAGGCCGGCGATGAGTTTGCTGTAGGTTGTGCCGTGCAGGCGGGCTGCCGCGTTGATACGCGCGTTCCAGAGTTGGCGGAAGGTGCGCTTGCGGTTGCGGCGATCGCGGGTGGCGAACTGCAGCGATTTGGTGACTGCTTGGCGGCCGCGTCTGATGCTGGCGCGGTTCGAATGCGTCATGCCTTTGGTGGCTTTGCGGATTTTCTGGTGCTTGGCGTGGCTGGTGACGCCTCGTTTGACTCGCATTTTTTAAGCTCCCAATTTCAGTTTAATATTCTTGGCGGATTTGCCGGTGATGGTTTCCAGCCCTGCAAGTTTGCGCTTGCGCGCGGCGCTTTTTTTCTGCAAAAAGTGGCTGGCGTATGAGTGGCGGCCGCGGACTTTGCCGTTTTTGCTCACCTTCACGCGGTCTTTGGTGCCGCTATGCGTCTTTAGTTTTGGCATTCGGGTTGCTCCTTATCAAAAAACTTAACTGTTTGCCGGCGAGTTGTGGCTGCTGATCAACCACAATTGTTTCGCCGAACTGGGAAATTATCGTATCAGCCAACTTGAACCCCAAATCTTTGTGCGCCAGTTCGCGGCCGCGGAAGAAAACGGTGATTTTGACCTTGTGCCCGGCTTCCAGAAACTTTGCGACTTTGCCAAGCTTGACGTCCCGGTCGTGCTCGCCGATTTTGAGCCCCAGGCGCATTTGCTTGACGTCGAGTGTCTTGGCGCTGCGCTTGTTTTTCTGCTGCTGCTTGGTGCGTTGGTAATTGTACTTGCCCCAGTCGATTACTTTGGCGACGGGCGGCTTTGCATCGGGGGAAATCTCTACGAGGTCGAGGTCTTGCTCTCCGGCGAGTTGCAAAGCTTCTGCACGCGTGAGGACGCCAAGTTGCTTGCCTTCCTCGTCGATTACCCTGAGCTGGGGAGCCTGAATGGCCGCATTCAGGCGGGTGTATTTGCTGATAAATCGTCTCCTTATATTTGGCGTAACAGTGCGATTGTAACAGATGTATAAACAGGGGTCAAGCGAAAGTTCCAAATTTACACAGCGTGGTGAGCGCGATACTGCAGGGCTTCGGTGATGTGGGCGGCTTCGATGCCAGGCGAACTTTCAAGGTCCGCGATTGTGCGAGCCACTTTGACCGCGCGCATATAGCTGCGGGTCGAGATGTTTAGTTTTTGGGATGCAACGTCAAGGATGGTTTTGGCTTCAGCAGAGATTGCCGACTTTTGCCGGATTTCCTGGTTTGTCATATCACAATTGAGTTTTTTGCTCGAGTTGTAACGCTTGGCTTGGACGGCTCGGGCTTTCGTGATGCGTTGCCGGACACTTTTGTCGGCCTGTGCATCACGTTTCTAGGTCAGTAATTTTTCGTGCTCGACTTCTTGCACTTCGACGTACAAATCGATCCGGTCGAGTAATGGGCCGGAAAGTTTTCTGCGGTAGTGATTAAGCTGATGCGGCGAGCACTCGCACGTTTTGTGTGTGCCGTAGTAGCCGCACGGGCACGGGTTGGCGGTGGCGACGAAGATGAAATTGGCGGGGAAGGTGGAAGTTTCTTTGGCCCGCGAGACGGTGATGGCGCGGTCTTCCAGCGGTTGGCGCAGCGCCTCGATAGTCATGCGCGAAAATTCCGGCAGCTTGTCAAAGAAAAGAATGCCACGGTGACTCAAAGAAATTTCGCCCGGCCGCACGGCGTTCCCACCGCCAACGATTGCCACGTGGCTAGCGCTGTGGTGCGGGGTGCGGAAGGGTCGCTCACTCACGAGGTGCTCGTATTCCAGGTTGGCGAGGCTATGTAAGTGCGTGACCTCGAGCATTTCTTCGTGACCCAGAGGCGGCAAAATGGCAGGCAGCGCTTTGGCAAGCATACTTTTGCCGGTGCCGGGCGGCCCGTTCAACAAAATGTTGTGTGCACCGGCCGTGGCGATTTCCAGCGCGCGCTTCGCTTGCGCCTGGCCGACCACGTCGCTGAGCTCGTGACTAAAAGTTTGCGCCGGCTGCGGTTCAGGGCGCGCCCCCTAGCCGGTTTCTATCGACGCAATGCCCTGAATTTCGTTGAGGTATAGGTACAATTCGCGAAAATCGTTCAGGGGAATGAGGTGGATTCCCGGCACCACTTTCGCCTGATCTAAATTTGCGGCAGGAATAAAAAACGTGTGTATGCCTTTCTTGCGTCCGCTGAGCAGCTTGCCGATAATGCCGCGGACTGGCCGGATAGTGCCATCCAGCCCAAGTTCACCGATGATGGCTTCTGTGGCCGAAGGCCTTCGCTTGATTTGTTCGCTAGCGGCCAGTATGGCGGTAGCAATGGCGACATCAAGACTACTGCTATCTTTGGGGATATCAGCGGGAGCCAAAGATATACTGATGCGCTTGCGTGGCAACTGCACCTGCGAGTTGGCGAACTCGGCACGGATGCGCTCTTTCGATTCGTCAACGGTTTTATTTGCAAAGCCTACAATAACAATTGTTGGGCAGACTATTTGAGAGGTGGCACTCAATACCCACCAAGACGCCCTTGCTGCCCACATTGATTAAACTCCGCACACATGTCCCCACTATGTTTGCTAGTCTACAATTATGCACAGAGATTGCAACTAATTAAAAACCGGAGTGTTGTTTTCGGGTCGACTTTGCGTTTCTGCATTTGAAATTTTGAAAAGATTTCTAAATGGATTTGTTTGCAATTTTTATGTGCGGCTCACGCAGGGAGCGGAGCCTTATTATGAAACAACGGCCTGCGAGAAGCCGTTGTTCCAGATGTCGTTTTTGTTTTTGAGCACTTTTTTTATTCAAGCGCTACGCCTATCTTAGTCGATGACAATTGTAGATGTCAACCGCATTTTAGCCGAAATATAACGGAAGCTGTGCATAACTTTTTGTTAGCTAGACATTCCTTTTTATATAACGCCAAAAACGGTAGCCGCCAGCCGCCAGACAACTCCCTACTTGACTTTTGCGGGGCAATGTAGTAAATTGCTTAAGGTAAGTTACAAAAACAAAAACTTACAATTTGAGTACCTGTTGTCGCTCTTCGTTACCAAATCGGTAACAAGAGCGGTCAGTCAAAGCCAAAGGCGGTAAGCGCTAAATATTTTCTATTCGAGCGGATTTACCGCCGCGGCTCCTTGGAGTTGGCTTCTAGCTATAGCTACAGCACTGCTTATTATTAGAATGGGCAGCTTTTTCTTTGTGCGAACCTTTTTATAGGAACAATCTTGGGTAGAAAATGGTACGATCTAAACAATGAAGAGTAAAAAGTTTAGAATTATCAGATTGCTAGCGGCGTATGCGTTGATTATTTTTTTGCTCGTGTTGTCTGACCCGGCAAAGCTACCTTCGGCGTTGTTAATCATTCCATTTGTTTTGCTCTTTTTTGCCGTTTACACCACGGCTATAGAAATTACGTTTTTGTTTAGAGCCAGCGAACACAGGGTAGTTGAGGGGAGGTGGCGTAGGCCACAGATGACAGCGGCACTCATAGCCGGTTTTCCGGTGTTGCTTTTGGTGTTGCAGTCGATTGGTCAGCTGACTCCGTGGGACGTACTAACCGTTATTACCCTTTTTATTATTACTTATTTTTATATAATCAAATCATCAACCGCATCTTTAAGCCGTTAAATTCCAGAAATTCCAGGGCATGTCAGTGTGGCCATGAATCTGTATAATATAAAGTGATTATGAATCCGAATATTGACAAACTTCCGGCACCAGACATAAATCCGGCTGACGTGAATGCGGATGACATCGAGGTCGGCGCGCCTTCAATGACTGCAGAAAAGCTCCCTTCTAAGGAAGCGGTCAATGTTGCGCCTCCGCCAGCAGCAACGTCAATTCCGCAAACTGTAGCCAGTGTCGGAGCCGCTTCTCAGATTGATCCAATCGTCCCGGTTGCTGATGACGTGACTTTGTCAGCTGCCGCACCAGTCACTGAGCTGGACGAAGAGTTTGAAAAAAAATGGGTTAACGTGGCCAAGGCAATCGTAGGGCGGACCAAGGATGACCCGCATCTGCAAAGTCAGGAACTAAGCAAAACAGGAAAGGAATATAGAGAGAAGCTTCAGTCGAGAAGCTGAGCTCCCAAGCAAAGGGTAGGACATGGGTATAGTATTATTTATCATCGCTTTGCTGGTTCTGGCGGCAATCGCGATTGCGTCGGGTTCATACCTGTATTCACGTCGCGTGGCCCGTGAGCAGAAGGACTACGAGCGCGGGTTGAAGATGGTCCCGCTTCTTATCCACCTGCCGCCTCCTAGTGAAGACACGGATTTAGCGGGCCGTGACGTACGCGACATAATCGATGAAAACATATCGAAGGCACAAGTTGTCTACAACATAGTTGCCAGCACTATTCAGAAAGGTTGGAAAAGTCGTCGTTATGGACAGCGACATTTTAGCTTTGAGATAGTGGGCGTTCAGGGGCTCGTATATTTCTATGCAGCTGTTCCGCTTGAGCTAGTTGAGGTGCTGAAACAGGCTATTGTTACCGCTTATCCCTCGGCGCAATTGGAAGAAGTTGATGACTATAACATCTTTAGTCCGGTAGGCAAAATCAATGCCACAATCGGGGGTGAGTTAGTGTTAAAAGAGCCTTTCGCATATCCAATCGCAACATATCAAGACCTAAAGCGTGATGCGATGCAAGCACTCCTGAATGCACTTTCGACATTAGGCAAGGAAGATGGTGCCGGCATACAAATTCTTATGCGCCCCGCGGATCCCGCTTGGCGCAAAACAGCAAGCGGTATCGCCAGCAAGAAGCGGAAGGGCAACGAGAGCAAGGGGGGTGGTCCGGAAAAGTATCTAGGTTGGTTGCAGCAACTGGCTATAGCATTTGTGAAGCCGCCTGAAGCAGCGGGCGAAAAGAAAGATTCAAAGTCCGATCTCTCTAGCTTGGATCAGTCTGTAATTGATGCCATCGAGGATAAAACGAGACATCCGGGCTACGAAGTATTGATCCGCGTAGTAGCCTCGTCGAATATTTCACAACGGGCGCAAGCAATATTAGGCAACGTAGTTTCCGCGTTTTCGTTGTTTGATGCCCAAGGGAAGAATGGTTTTAAATTTAGCCCCGCTGAAGATACGGAACAACTGGCTACGGCCTATATACTGAGGCTTTTTCCACAACGTAATAAAGACAACGTGCTAAATTCGATTGAGCTTGCGACCATTTTTCATTTTCCCGACCAGCGTGCTATCCCGACGTCACAACTTGAACGGCAGGGTTCTAAGCAAGTGGATGGGCCGCGCAATGTGCCTGAGCAAGGCTTGCTGCTCGGGTACAATCTTTTTCGCGGCGTCAAGAAGCCGATACGAATTGCTCTCGGAGATCGTCAGCGGCATATGTATGTCGTGGGCCAAACCGGCACCGGTAAGTCGACATTCTTGGAAAACCTTGCGCTCCAGGATATGTTGAGCGGAGGCGGCTTTGCGTTTGTCGACCCTCATGGCGATACCGCCGAAAAGCTACTCGCAATGGTGCCACGAGAGCGCACCGAAGATGTCATATATTTTTGTCCGTCAGACACGGACTACCCTATGGGAATGAATCTTTTTGAATTTGACACTCCCGACCAGAAGGATTTCCTGATCCAGGAAGCACTCAACATGCTTTATAAATTGTATGATCCACAACACCAGGGAATTATGGGTCCGCGCTACGAACACCTTTTTCGTAACGCTGCCCTGACGGTCATGGCAGATCCCGAAGGTGGGACCTTTATAGATATTCCAAAACTTTTCCGCGATCCGAACTATGTGAAGCAAAAATTACAATATGTAAAAGATCTGAATGTTATAGAGTTCTGGCAAAAAGAAATGCCACAATCACAACGTTCTAACGAGTTCGGCGAGGTGGTTAGTTGGTTCGTGAGTAAGTTCGGCGCATTTTTGTCCAACGAGATGATGCGCAATATCATCGGTCAAACCAAGAGCGCGTTCAACCTGCGCGAAATCATGGACAATAAAAAGATCCTACTCGTTAACCTTAGTAAGGGGCGAACAGGCGAACTGAATTCCAAATTGCTGGGCATGTTTTTTGTGATGAAATTTCAGGCTGCTGCCATGAGCCGCGCAAATATTCCTGAAAGTGAACGCAAAGATTTTTCACTCTATGTCGATGAGTTCCAGAATTTTTCTACCGATTCGTTTGCCACCATAATGTCTGAGGCTCGAAAATACCACCTGAACTTAATCGTAGCGAACCAGTTTACGACGCAGCTGACCGAAGAAATCCGTGACGCGGTGTTCGGCAACATGGGTACGATAGTGGCGTTCAGGGTCGGACAAAACGACGTTGAGGCACTCACGCAATACTTCCGGCCGACGTTTGATGCCGACGACTTGCTGCGTGTGCCGAACTATAACACGATTACGCGTACGCTCATTGGCGGCGTGCCGACGCAGCCATTTAGTATGGCGACGTTGCCACCGCTTGGGTCGCCGAACGCTAAACTCGCAACTGCACTCAAGCAGTTGTCGGCTGCGAAGTATGGTCACCCTAAGGCTGAAGTTGAGAAAACTATCTTCGCGCGTATGGCCACAAAGCCGGTGCCACCACCTCCAGCCTCTACTTTGCCACGCCTTGACACATCCCCGCTTGCTGGACCATCGATGGCACCGCCGGTCGCTGCCGCTGGCGGACAGCAGCAAAGATCGTTTTCCGCTGCCGCGTCTTCACCGGCAGCGCCACATGCTCCAGCTTCAAGCGGTTCATTCTTGGACGAGTGGTTAACCAAGCGCAAACGACCTTCCGATGCGGCCACTTCAGGCGATCGCCTTCCAGCTCCAGCTAAGCCATTTTCTGCACCCGCCAGTGCTGTGCGTGAGCGAGAGGAAGAATCGGCAAAAGCGGATAAAAACCTCAAACCATCGCCCAACGAATTTGAGAAGCATGACACGGCCGCAATCTCGACCAATCTTAGACAAGATCAAGCGCTTAGCCAAGGCTCTGCCACCGATACTACAACCGCCCAGGCACCGTCAATCGCCGCTTCCGAGAAAGAAGATCAGCAAAAAAAAGAAAGCAATGATGCGCCGAAGCAATCAGCAACAGATGGTCATTTGACACCGGGAGACACTATTTATATAGATCGTGAAGGCAATCTTCACCAGGAGTAATTTAGAGCGGCCCCGCCATAGTCAAATACTTGTCGGGCACACGCCAGATGGCGACGACCGGTTGCTTGGCATCGAGAAATTCCCTATAATAAGAGTCAAGTGGGACAATTCTCAAGTATACTAACGTCACCAAGAGGGTTAATTACTAGTGGCTAAACAAAAAGAATATACGGCAAATCAAATTCAGGTGCTCGAAGGGCTCGAGCCAGTTCGCAAGCGACCGGGTATGTACATCGGCAGCACCGGAGCGGAAGGCTTGCACCACCTAGTGTGGGAACTGGTCGACAACGGCATTGACGAAGCCTTGGCCGGTTACGCGACTGAAGTTTCCGTCGAAATGCTGAAGGACGGTGGCATTCGTGTAACCGACAATGGCCGCGGCATCCCAACCGACACGAACACCAAAACCGGCAAAAGCGGCGTCGAAATGGCGCTCACTATCTTGCATGCCGGTGGTAAATTTGGCGGCGGCGGGTACAAAGTTTCGGGCGGCTTGCACGGTGTAGGCGTGAGCGTGGTGAACGCGCTTTCTACCAGGTTAATTGCCACGATTTATCAAAACGGCAAAATCTTTCGTCAAGAATATGCGCTCGGGATACCGCAGACCGAACTCAAAACTATCGGCAAAACCGACAGAACCGGCACCGAAATCACTTTCTACGCCGACGGATCCATTCTTGAAGATCCAAAGTTCAGCTATGAGACAATCTTAGATCGCTTGCGACATCAGGCTTATCTCACAAAAGGTATCAGAACTTCCATAAGCAACGAGCAAACGGGCGAACGATACAGTTTTTATTTCGAGGGCGGTATACAATCGTATGTGAAGCACCTGAACGTAGGCAAAGAAGTGGTTGACGACGATATTTTCTACGTCGACAAGGAAGTCAAAGATGTGCAAGTTGAAGTCGCTGCGCAGTATACCGACGGGTTTACGGAGACGATCAAAGCGTTTGCGAATAACGTGGTCAATCCAGAAGGCGGAACGCACCTCACCGGTTTCCGGGCCAGCCTAACGCGTGTCGTCAACGACTACGCGCGCAAAAACGGACTGCTCAAAGAAAAAGAAGAAAATCTGACCGGTGAAGATTGCCGCGAAGGCCTGACCGCGGTCATTTTGGTGAAACTTCCGGAGCCGCAGTTTGAGGGCCAGACCAAAGGCAAGCTTGGCAATCCGGAGGTTCGAGGCTATGTCGAGCAGGTTCTGAGCGAATACTTTTCGTACTACCTCGAGGAGCATCCGGCCATTGCCAGAAAGATTGTCGGCAAGGCTTTGTTGGCCGCCCGCGCCCGCAAAGCTGCCCGCGCTGCCCGCGATAACATTCTCCGCAAAGGTGTACTCGAAGGTGCAAGCATGCCGGGGAAGTTGGCTGACTGTTCGTCAAAAGATCCGAAAAATTCCGAGATTTATCTGGTAGAGGGTGATTCCGCAGGCGGCTCGGCCAAAACCGGCCGTGACAGCAAGACGCAGGCTATTCTGCCGTTGCGCGGCAAGGTGCTGAACGTCGAACGAGCCCGGTTAGACAAAATGTTGGCTAACAACGAAATCCTGAGCCTGATCAAAGCGCTGGGCGTCAATATAGGAGACAACTTCGACCTGGCCGGCCTGCGCTACGACCGCATTATCATCATGACCGATGCCGACGTCGACGGCTCGCATATATCCACGCTGCTTTTGACGTTCTTCTTCCGCTTCATGCAGCCGGTGGTAGACGGAGGGCATGTTTACCTGGCCAAGCCGCCTTTGTTTGAGCTGGTAAAGAGCGGCAAGCAAAACAATGTTTTCATCTATGACGAACCGGATCTCGACGTGGTGCTTGATGCCGCTATCGAAGCCCGCAAAAAAGAAGGCCTGAAGGTAAACAAAGAAGACGAACGCTACAAGCAGGCCGGTTTTACCGAGCAGAAGCGCTACAAGGGTTTGGGCGAAATGGACGCCGAACAGCTCTTCGAAACGACCATGAATCCGGAGAAGCGCGTGTTGGTACAGGTTGGTGTCGAGGACGTCGAAAGGGCTGACGCAATCTTCAATAAATTGATGGGCACAGAAGTGGAATTGCGCAAAAACTTTATTCAGGCGAATGCTAAATTTGTAAAAGATCTGGATATTTAAGGAATTACCATGGACGATGAGCAAACTACACCCAACGAACCCACAGAACCGGACGAGATAATCAAACCCGAACTTTCCATGGAAGAGCGACGGCGTGGTGCCGTTCAGGCGGCTGACGTGCACGATTCTGGTCACTCGCGCACCGTCGAGAACAGGTCGGTCGAGCATGTTATGGAAGACAGCTATCTGCGCTATTCCATGAGCGTAATTATCGACCGCGCACTGCCGGATGTTCGTGACGGCATGAAACCGGTGCATCGTCGCATCATGTACACCATGTATGACTCGGGGTTACGTAGTACCGCTCGCCACCGTAAAAGTGCCACTGTCGTTGGTGACGTGATGGGTAAGTATCATCCGCACGGCGACTCGTCCATTTATGATTCGATGGTTCGTATGGCCCAGCCGTGGGCGATGCGCTACATGCTGGTCAATGGTCAGGGAAACTTCGGTAGCATGGATGGCGATCCGCCGGCTGCCATGCGCTACACCGAAGCTAAAATGGCCCGAGTAGCCGATGAACTTCTGGCGGATATAGAGAAAGATACCGTCGATTTTCGTGATACCTACGATGGAACTAGACAAGAACCGGCTGTTCTGCCGGCTAGATTGCCAAACTTACTCCTGAACGGCCAGATCGGTATTGCCGTCGGCATGGCAACCAGCATCCCACCGCACAACCTGAGCGAACTGGTTGATGCCACCGTTGCCATGATCGATAATCCGGAGGTCACGTTAGACGAACTGCTTGAGCATGTCAAAGGCCCGGATTTTCCGACGGGCGGCGTTGTATACGGCAAGGAGTCTATCCGCACGGCCTACGCTACTGGCCGTGGCGGCATCGTTACTCGTGGCATTGCCGAGATTGCCGAAGGCAGCAAGGGTCGTAAACAGATTATCATCAGCGAAATTCCGTACTCTCTGAACAAAGAAAGCCTGGTTATTAAGATTGCCGATCTTGTCAAAGAGAAAAAAATTACCGGTATCTCCGATCTGCGCGACGAGACGGCTCGCGGTCAAGTGCGGATTGTCATCGATCTAAAGAAAGACGCCTATCCTAAAAAGTTACTCAACCAATTGTATAAGCTGACACCGTTGCAGACCGCATTCCACTTCAACATGATGGCGCTCGTAGACGGCATTCAGCCGCGCGTGCTGGGGCTCCAGGACATTATTCAGGAGCACGTTAAGCACCGGCGTGTTGTGGTGCGGCGACGGACTGAGTACGAGTTGCGCAAGGCTAAAGAGCGTGCTCATATTCTAGAAGGCTTGAAGATTGCGCTTGACCACATTGACGAAGTTATTGCTACTATTCGTGCAAGCGAAACCACCGACGAAGCGCAAGCAAACCTCATAAAACGTTTTGGGCTAAGTGAAATTCAGGCCAAAGCGATTCTTGCCATGCAGCTGCGAACCTTGGCCGGGTTGGAGCGTAAGAAGATTGAAGACGAGCTCGCAGAATTACTCAAAACGATTGCCGGGCTTGAAGCTATTCTGGCTGACGAAAAAAAGATCCTGAAAATCGTCAAAGACGAACTAGTGCAGTTAAAAAAACAATATGGTGACGAGCGCCGAACGAAAATTGTTCCACAGGAATTAGGGAGGCTGAGTGACGAAGATTTGGTACCGGATGAGCAAGTTGTTGTAACACTTACTTCGGCAAATTACGTAAAACGCAGCCCGATCGCTGAGTACAAAAAGCAGGGTCGTGGCGGCAAAGGCCGTCGTGGTATGACGACGCGGGAAGAAGACGTGATCGAGCATGTGGTCAACGCATCTACGCATGACTTCCTATTATTCTTTACGAGCAAAGGCCGCGTGTTCCGTCTAAAAACTTATGAAGTGCCGGCAGTTGGTTTGAACGCCAAGGGCATTGCGCTCGTGAACTTGTTACAACTGCAGCCGGAAGAAACGGTCAGCGCCGTGATTAATATCAGCAAGCAGCACAATGCAGCCAATCTGATCATGTGTACCGTGCGCGGCGTCGTCAAGAAAACGCCGTTTGAGCAGTATCAAAATGTGCGTAGCAGCGGTTTGATAGCGATTAACCTTGACGAAGGGGATGAGCTGAAATGGATCCGCATGACGAATGGCGACAACGAAGTGCTGATATCGACCTCGCAAGGCCAGGCCATCCGCTTCCATGAAAAGGACGCGCGGCCACTGGGACGCGTGTCGCGCGGGGTGCGCGGCATCCGCTTGCGCAGCGGTGACCGTGTCATCGGTATGGACATCGTCGAAGAAGGCTCGAGCATTTTCGTCATAAGTAAGTCGGGCTATGGTAAACGCACCAAAGTTTCGCAGTTCACGCCGCATGCCCGCGGCGGCGTCGGTATCCGTTCGGCTGTCGTGAATAAGAAAACGGGTGACCTAGTCGGCGTAAAGAGTCTCAGTGAAGCCGACGGCCAGGAAGTCATCATCATCTCAAGCCAAGGTCAAACTATTCGCCTCGGCCTGCATGACATCTCGGCTCTCGGCCGCGCCACCCAGGGCGTCCGCATCATGCGCCTCAACGACGGCGATGAGGTCGTCTCACTTGCCCTCGTCGATAAAACTGAAGAAATAGACGACGGCGACGAAGTTGCTCCCGATCCGATTGCCAAATAACCAAGTAGCATATAGAACTAGCTTTCTATTTTCTCGAGGCTTAGAATAACAACATGGAAGTTCCGTACATTGGCAAGGCCGAATACTGTTACTCCAACTCCACCGCTATGCTTTTGCGGTCGATTGGCGAGTCCGTTGACCCCGCTCTTATAGAAGTACTGACTGGGATGGGCATCGGTGAGCATCTGTATTCCGGCCAACTACTTTTCGATTGCACCGAGCCGGATATAGGCATTAGTCGTACCCTAACCGTACTTGGTTTTAGCTTCGACGAGGTCAGCTCCGAGGACCCCACGCAAGCGCCGTTCGATCGGCTGCGTACACTTTTACGGCAAGGGACAGTCGTGCTTGGACCACTAGAATTTGCAAAGCTTGTATATAATCCGGCCCACGGTTCCGGAGACTCCGACCATTATGTGCTTGCATACGATATGGATGACGAGTATGTCTACGTTCACGATCCGTGGGGCTTTCCGTGCGCGCGGATCACGCATAGTCAGCTTGAGTTAGCTTGGCGGGCCGAAGCAGTTAGCTATAAGCGTGGTTACTTTAGGTATTGGAGTAATCCGAAACGTATCGAAAACCCCACCAACAATGTAATCTATCAACGAGCCATTGAAACCTACAAGAACGTTTACGAGGTAGACCAAAAGGCGATTAAGGAAGGCGGGAAGTAGCGGCCGAAAATTGGGCGGGTTTTGCCGATCTGCTTGAGCGGCTGGCGGACGTGGAAGGGTCTTTCGCCGACAAATTACTTGCAAGGGCAAAAACCTAAAGAGCTCCGGCGGGCTATCGAGTAGTAGCAAATATCACAACGGAATGTGTTGACACAATCTGTTTTTCCAGCTATTATTGAACCAGCTTTTGTGGAAGTGTCTTGGATTGTATTCTGAAACCTTCTGGAGAAGTACGTTAAAAATTGAGTAGTGCAAATCAACGTCAGTTCATTTTGAATTGTTTTGAATAGTCAGTTTGATCGCTTGAGAGCAATCTCTGGTGATTAAATGTTCGACTGAAGTTAAGGCAAATTCTTTTTTTGGAGAGTTTGATCCTGGCTCAGGATGAACGCTGGCGGCGTGCCTAATACATGCAAGTCGAGCGGTAAGGCTCCTGCAGGTTATTTGATCAAGGTAACTTCGGTTATCACAGCAAACCAAATCAACCCCGGCTAGGGAAGATGCGGCGCGGGAAGATCGAGTATCGTGCTGGAGTACACGAGCGGCGGACGGCTGAGTAACACGTAGGAACGTACCCCAAACTGAGGGATAAGCACCAGAAATGGTGTCTAATACCGCATGTGATCTTCGGATTAAAGCTTCGGCGGTTTGGGAACGGCCTGCGCATGATTAGCTTGTTGGTGAGGTAATAGCTCACCAAGGCGACGATCATTAGCTGGTCTGAGAGGATGATCAGCCAGACTGGGACTGAGAACGGCCCAGACTCCTACGGGAGGCAGCAGTAGGGAATTTTCCACAATGGGCGAAAGCCTGATGGAGCAACGCCGCGTGCAGGATGAAGGCCTTCGGGTTGTAAACTGCTTTTATATGTGACGAATATGACGGTAGCATATGAATAAGGATCGGCTAACTCCGTGCCAGCAGCCGCGGTCATACGGAGGATCCAAGCGTTATCCGGAATTACTGGGCGTAAAGAGTTGCGTAGGTGGCATGGTAAGTTGGTAGTGAAAGCGTACGGCTCAACCGTATATACATTACTAAAACTGCCGAGCTAGAGTATGAGAGAGGTAGATGGAATTCCCTGTGTAGGAGTGAAATCCGTAGATATAGGGAGGAACACCGATGGCGTAGGCAGTCTACTGGCTCATTACTGACACTCAGGCACGAAAGCGTGGGTAGCAAACGGGATTAGATACCCCGGTAGTCCACGCCGTAAACGATGGATGCTAGCTGTATTCGGTATCGACCCCGGATGTAGCGAAGCTAACGCGTTAAGCATCCCGCCTGTGGAGTACGGTCGCAAGACTAAAACATAAAGGAATTGACGGGGACCCGCACAA
>DASXEX010000048.1:0-18588 GCA_036489905.1 Saccharimonadales bacterium (SeqCode) | reverse complement strand
ACCAGCTACCAAATGGTAGTAGACCTCATAGCCGCAACTACTACAACCAAAGGGCTAAAGGTCTATGCTGAACTAGACGATCACGAATACGAAACCCAAAAGGAAGTCAGCAAGGAACAAATGGTAGGCCTAAACCTCACGACCCTCGACTTTCATCCTGAGCTCAACTACACCATTACGCCGCATGACCACCCCCTGGTGGTAGCATGAGCAGTTGGGGAGGTTAATGAATTACGGGGCCATAGCTCAGTTCGTTAGTAAAATCCTTTTCGTCCAATCTCAGTTCGCTCAAAAGTGATTGCTCAGCTTGGGCGTAATATTTCTTTGAGCCCTCAAGTGTTTGCCTACTCTTCAGAACAATTGTAGCGATTGCTTTTTGTTGCTCGATGTCTGGTATGAAGATTGGCAAAT
This sequence comes from Saccharimonadales bacterium (SeqCode), assembly GCA_036489905.1. Taxonomy (GTDB): domain Bacteria; phylum Patescibacteriota; class Saccharimonadia; order Saccharimonadales; family UBA4665; genus JAICLK01. The sequence goes on along the minus strand of DASXEX010000048.1, from coordinate 18,177 downwards.
TTTTTAAGTCATCCAGATTTAGACCCGTCTGCACTGCTCCACGAACGCTACGCTCCAAAAACCCGCGGCCGTACTTTGTGTGCAAGTAAGCAATCAAATAGTAAGAATTTAAACTTGCGCTTCGGAAAACCGTGCTTTTAGAGCTGAAGATTGCAGGTGGAGTGTCATCATCCACAATCACTGAATTGCCCAGAGTCCCCACGACAGAAACCAAAATGTCACCGGCGACAACTGAGTATTTTTTTAGCCGAAAGCTGTTGCCATTGTCCGACCAGATCCATAGTTTGCGTGAACGCGCCGGCACGTGCGCTGCCCAAAACTGGTATGAGCGGCGGCCGTTCGAGCAGTTTATAACCGAGCGGTAAAATCAAAATGGAGCGTGCCGACCTGTCCGTGCGTTTGATGAGCTGCTTCTTTTCGAGCGCAGCCAAATGGTCCAAAATTGCCTGGTTCGACGACACGCCGAAGCGTGTACGTAATTCGTCAAAGCTTGGTGGGAAGCCTTCGTCTTTGATGGCGTCGTAAATAGCTTCCAGCAATTCTCGCTGGCGGTCGGTAATTTCCCCCTTCATTACAAATAGGCTAACTGACTATTTGGTCAGTGTCAAGCAAAATGCTAAGGCTTTTCTGTCAGGCCGCGGAGGTAGGCGGCTTGGCCGGCGTGTTGGAGGGTGTCGGAGATTACGCTGACTAGGCGGACTGATAAAGTTACGGGCGGGATCCAGTGTTTGTCGACGACTTTTTCGTAATCTTTGGCCGTGAGTTGCTTGATGTATTTTGCGGTTTGGGCGTGGACGGCGTCGTGGTAGGCAAGCAGCAGGTCGGCGCTGGTGCGGACTGCCGCGACTTCGTCGGGATTGTGGCCGTAGCCGGTGCCGGAATTATCGAAGGGCAGATTGAACTTCCCTGCCCAGCCGTCGCGCGTCCAAACTTGTTCCGCGCTCATCGCTCTGGCCAAGTGGTCGTCCTGAATCCGTGTGAGGTGCCACGCCAGCCAGGCGATAGAATTCGCCGAATCGTTCGGCCGGAACGCCAAATCATCCTCGCCCAAACCTTCCACAGCATCGTACACGGCTTCCCGAACCCGTCCGAATGCGTCTAGCAAAATATCGTTCAATTGCATAATTCCCCCTAACTCATTGTATATCACGTCGCTCAAACAGAATGAGCTACTACTCGCCAGCCGGAAGTGGGCGCAGAAATTGCCCCGTTGTCGGAAGAAGATCAGGCGCCCGAGTAGCTATTATTTTTTGGGCTTGTTGTGCTCGGGTGAGCTGCCCAGCCGTAAGCAAGGAGGATGGCCATTAGTAAAGCCGCAATCACGCTGGCGCGGTAGAGGTGTGCCCATGGGTGTGCAAAGTGCAGCAGCACCACTGCAACCGCAAGGTTGAACCAACCCCAAATTACGTTGACTATGGCTGAGGATAGGCGACCGAATGGCGTCTGATGTCGCTCACCAGTGATGCCCTTTATGAAATGCGGCACGCCGTTCGTGGCAATCAGCGGCGAGGAAGCTATATATGTACAATGCAGCCATAATGCTTATCCTTGTTTACAACTTTATTGTATGCCTTGGCGCAAGCCGGCGTTAGCGGTCGGCTTAGTTGGGGGTTTGGAGGCTGAGGCAGTCGGCTTGGAAATATTGGGTAGAGTCGGCGAGGTTGCTGGCGTAGATGCTGTAGCGTAGGACGTCGCCGGAATGCTCGGCTGTGTAGGCGGAGCTGATCTGGGTCCAAGCAGTGTCGCCCATCGTCATGGTCGTGATGTGTTTGCCGACGACTGTGCCAGCCGGAGTGGTTTCGCGCACGACCAGGGAGATTTTTTCACCGGGCACACCGGCGCGGACGTAGGCGCTGCCGGTGTAGGCTGCGCCGGCTGTGGTTGATGTTGCCCAAAGCGGCTTTGCATTATTCACGCCGGCTGTGCCGGACATGCCGGATTTGGGTGCTACTTGCAAGGCCCAGTTGCCATCGTAGCTGCCGCCAGTCACTTGCGTGCGGATGGAGCTCGACTCGTTATTATATTTACCGGTCCAGCCAGTTTGGTTGGTTTCGAGACTGAGATTGCCGGAAAGTTCGGTCATGCCAGACGGTGTAGCGGCGCACGCGGTTGCTGGCGGTGTTTGTGCACCCGCGTTCAAGCCAAAGTGGCCGATCAGGCTGTTGGTTTGAGCATCGGCGGCGTGGGCCAAATACGGCAGGCCGAACAAATCCTCGATAGTTTTGGTGATTGAATAATGGTCAAAGAATGTGCTGTCGCTGTCGCCGGCGGGCGTGTATGGGTAGATCACGAAGAGCGGCATGTGGCACGAGTCCTGATGAGCGCTTACGTTGTTCGTGATGGGCAGATCCAGGCTTTGGTTGGTGCAATCTTCGCCGGTGGCGTAGTCGGTGCCCGCACCCTCGTCATAGGTTACGAGCACGGCGGTGTTGCCCGCTTGGTAGCTGTTGGATTGTTCGACGTTACTGATGAATTTTTGCAGCCATGTGTCGGCCATCTGCTCGGACGTGGTGCTTTTGGTCGAACCTTCGCCGTCGTTGTCTTCGTTGGGCGTTACCCAGCTCAATGATGGCAGCGTCTGGTTTTGCAAATCGTTCCAAAACGCGCCACTTTGGACGGTGAGGTCGCTGACTGGCAAGTCGTTCGCCTGACATTCAGTTTTCGAGATATCGGTATAGAAAATAGCCGGATTGTGGCCGATTTTGTAGCTTTCATTTACGCTTTTCTGGTCACAGGCCGAAGGCATCGATTCCATATAAGCCTTCCAGCTCAGTCCGGCGGTGTCCAGCTGGTGGTACAGGTTGTCCGAAGCATCGGCGCACTTGGATACGCTACCGCAACCGGGAGGGCTGGCGGCCGGGTACTCGCCGGCTGAGGTCGCAAGATAGTTGGCTGCCGAAGTATGAGTCGCGCCGAAGGCGGCTGTGGCGTTGCCGCATTGGCTGGCGAGGCTGGTTTCGTACGGCGCGTTGCTGCTGCCGACCACTTGCTTGTAGCTGTGGTTTTCCATCATTACCACTATCACGTGTTGGACGGCCGGCGCGGTTCCTTGGTTGCCGCATAGCGAAAGCGATGCCGCCGAACTCTCACCCAGCAATTGCCACGCGCCCAATGCGCCGGCTGCAACAAACACTACGATTACTGGAGCCAGCCAGCGTTTGCGCTTAAAGGTCTTGGCGATTTTTTTGTCTAGTTTTTTAAGTTTCCACGATAGTTTCATGTTTGCTCCTCGTTTTGCTGTTCGTTGATGCATTCGTAATAGTTTACGCATATTATAATAGCGTCGTCAAATAGTTTGGCGGAAAAAGCTTTTTCATTCCAGCTCGTGGATGCGCTTGTGGTCGAGGCCGAAATAGTGCGCCATTTCGTGCCAGACGGTGTGTTTGATTTGCTCTTTCAGTGTATGCATGTCGTAGCCGGCGTTGCAGATCGGATTTTTGAAAATGGTGATTTTATCGGGCGTGATTTTGCCGTAGCCGTTGTAGCGCTGCGGCAGCGGCAGGCCTTCGTACAACCCGAAAAGCGTTTGGTTGCCGCGCAGTTTGAGCTGGGTGCGCTGCTCTGGAGTCGGGTCGTCCTGCCACGTCACGGCCACATCCTTCAAAAGCCGCGACACGTATTCTTTCGGCAATTCATCAAGCGCCTGCCCAATCAAATCTTCAAATTGTTCATCGGAAATTTCTAGCATTTACAGCTTTGCTTTCGGGCCGATGCTGCCCGTCTTATATATCTGCAGATCTTTATCATCTTTGGCCCAGACTTCGATGACTGATTCGAGGATGCGCCAGCTGGCGAGGACTTCCGATCCGGTGGCGAAAAGTGTGCGGTCACCGCGGACGGCGTCGACTAACACGCGCTCGTAAGCGTTTGGATGGTCGTGACTATCGAATGTGCGTTCGTAGCTGAAATCCATGGTAGCGGTTTCAATCTGGCTGTCGAAGCCCGGGTGCTTGACGCATAGATTGATGCCGATGCCCTCGCTCGGCTGTACGGAAAATGTGAGCGTGTTGGTGTGCTGCCTGGCGTCTGGCTGCTTGAATGTAATGTTGATTGCGGTTTTCTTTTCGCGCAAAGCTTTGCCGGTGCGGATGGTTACGGGCACGTCGCGCCAACGCGGATTATTGATAAATAGCTTGAGTGCGGCGTACGTTTCGGTTGGCGAGTTGGTGTTATTCACTTCCGCGCGATAGCTGTCATACTGGCCGCGGATGGCGCGCTCGGTGACTTTGTCGGTTGGCACAGGTTCAATTGCCAGCAAAAGTTTGAGGCGGGCGGCGTGGATTGCCTCGCTTGTCAGCTCAGCCGGCTTTTCCATGGTTGTGACGGCGAGTAGTTGCAGCAAATGGCTTTGGACAAAATCACGCAACGCGCCGGTTTGCTCGTAAAAGCCGGCGCGGCCTTCGATGCCAATTTTTTCGTTGGCTTCAATGGTAATGCTGGCGACATGCTCGTTGTCCCAAATGGCTTCAAAAATCGGATTATGGAAGCGGAACGTCAAAATATTCTGCACGGTTTCTTTGGCCAGATAGTGGTCGATGCGGAAAATTTGCTCTTCACCGAATTGCTTGCCGGTTTCGGTGATAAGCTCGCGCGCCGATGGCAAGTCGTAGCCGAACGGTTTTTCGACGAGCAGACGCGTGGCGGCGCGGCCGTGCTGGCAGCTGGCGTTCAGGCCGTGCTCGCCTAATAATGTGACGATTGGCTGATAGACGCCGGGCGGAATCGACAAATAATACAGGCGGTTCATGCAGACGCCGTGCTTGATTTCGAGCGCATTTAGGTGCTCGTGCAGTTTGGCGTAATCGTCGCCGTTGCCGAGATCCATTTTGAACATACTTAAGGCGCTGTGCATGCGTTTCAGGACGCTCGGATCGCAAACGCTATCAGCTTCAAGCACGCACAGCTCGGTTTTGCCGAGGAGCTCGTCAGCCGAAACGTCGCGGCGTGATACGCCGATGATCTCAGTTTTTTCGTGCAGCAAATTATCGCCGATGAGATGATACAGCGCCGGCAAAAGATAGCGCTGCGACAGATCGCCGGTGATGCCGAAGATGACGATAATCGCCGGCTCGAGCGGCGCTTGTTTCATTGCCGGCCGGCTTTGTTCAACGCGTGGCCGCCGAATTTGTTGCGCATGGCGGCGAGCACTTTGGTGGCGAAGTTGGTCTGGCCTTTTTGCGAAGCGACGCGGACGTCGAACGATGCTTGGATACTCGGCATGTCAATGTTGCTCGCTTTGCCAACTTCGAGCGTCCAGCGAGCCTCGCCCGATTCGGCTACGAAGCCGTCGATGCCTTCAAGCGTTGGGTTTTCATGCAGCGCTTCGGCCGTCAGCCGGTTGAGCGTCGAAGTAATCACGCTGCTTTTCTGCCACACGTCGCCAGCTTTGGCCAGGTCAAGATTTTTGTACGGACCTTCTTTGAGGACGCGGTAGCCTTCGGCCAGACTTTCCATCATGCCATATTCGATGGCGTTGTGCGTCATTTTGACAAAGTGCCCCGCGCCGCTCGGGCCAAAATAATCCCAGCCGCCGTGCGGTTTGGCGATGCTGTCGAGCGCGGGTTTGATGACCTCGACACTTGCTTTATCGCCGCCGGCCATCATGCAAAAACCGTCTATTTGCCCAAGAATGCCGCCGCTTGTGCCGACGTCCAAAAGCGTTGAGCCACGACTTGTGACCAACTCCGCATGCTTTTGCGTACGGCGAAAATCCGTGTTGCCGCCGTCGATAAACAAACTGCCTTTCGGGGCGATATCGAGCCAGGCGTTCAACTCATTTTCAATGACATCGGCCGGCAACATTATCCAAAGCACGAGCTGCTCGTCTGCAAAAGCCTCGAGCACTTCTTGCTTCGTGAACGCGGCTTTGGCACCAAACGCCTTGGCCTGCGCGATTGGCTCCGGGCTGCGGTTGTGCGCGACAACTTCGTGGCCGTCTTGCACTAATTTTTCGGCAATCTGCATGCCCATGCGGCCCAGGCCGTGAATGGCTATCTTCATGATTTTTCTCCTATTTGATCATTGTACACGTAAGCTTCCGGGATCTGCTTAAGAATTTGTGCGGGTTGTTCGGCTAGCGGCAAATTTTTGTCCCGCAAATTTTTGAGCGCTTCGCGTTTAGCGCGGCCGTAAACAAACGCGAAGGCCACGCTTATGCGCTTCAGCGCTGGCGGAGTGAGCGTGACGCGCATAAAATCTTTGGCTTCAAAACCGTCGACTAGCCGCGGGACTTTGAGCGCCGCCGAGCCGGGCAGCAGGCCGGCGATATGCCCGTCCGCGCCGATGCCGAACTGCGCGATGATGATGTCGGCATTTGCCAGTACGGCTTCGACGACCGCCCGGTAGCGCGCAACGCAGTCGTCGAGCGATAGGTATTCCGGCATCAGCACCGGCACGACCGTGGCCTTGCCCGGTGCGAAGCCGGCATCGTACAGCTGCTGCAGATTGGAGTTTTTGTGGCCGAACTTGCCGTAGCGCTCGTCGGTGAGCATAATGGCCAGATACGGCTGCAGGTTTGCCGGCAATCTTTGCATCACCGCAACCTCGATCGCGATATTCGATCCGCCCGACACCAGCCACAGCACCCGCTTTTTGGCCGTTAATTCTTTTGTCAGCCGCGCGGACAGCATCTTAGCCGCAGCTTGCCCGTCGGAGATCTTGCAGAATTTCAATGGTATCCTCACTCACCTCTATTTCAGATGTAATTATAGCCTTGTTTCGGCAAACTCAAAAATTTTAGTCTTGCTTTTAGGCTAGCCACTTGTCTATTTCACTTATAATTCTCTGCCTATCGGCAGATGATGTGACTCCATGATTTGCGGTCTGTAATTCGATAAATTGCTTCGGGGCTTTTAATTTGTCGTAAAAGTCTCGTGACTGCCGGATAAATACATACTTATCTACCTCAGAGTGGATTACCAGAACGGGCACTTTAATAAGTTCAGGGCGAACTCTATGCCTAAAATATCGCCAGATCCTCCGGTATTTTGGTATTACCAAAGCGGCAATTCTGAACTTTATATAATTCCGGCGGTGATCTTCGCCTAACTGGCTATGTCCGAAAAAGCCATTTAGGGTTATGAGTCCTTTGATCTTGGGTATTTCCAGCGTGGCAATAGCTGCCGTAAGAGCGCCAAAACTTCCGGCCAGTAGGATTATCTCTCCATAGCCCTTAAAGTGCTCGACTAACTTTGCAATGTCTTTCACTTGATGTTCAATATCGAAGCCACCGGTATTCGTAGAGAAGTTGAAGGTAAACGTATCATGTCCGCGTTTGTTAAGCCCTTTGCTAATGGCAACTATGGTTGAGTTTTGGTGTGAACTTCGGTAGCCGTGACATAGAATGACGAGGTGCTTCTTGGCGTGAGAATCGTTATAATGCCACTCGCCGGTCAGCTGCCCATTGACTAAGTTGATTGACTTAGATTGCATAGTCGCAGTTTAACCCACATAGAATGCAGGGTCTACCCTCGTTAACGATGCTCAGGCGAAAAATAACTGATCCGAATTTTCCCAAACATGTTCCCTATTGCGGCATTTTTTGGCTCTGTCCGAGCACAACGATAAAGTCGGCGTTGGGATAGGTGGTACTTAGCGAGGCGTTGGTTGCTGTGCTGTCCCCGAAAAGGCTTTTGAGTTCGGCGAGCGTGGCCGGATCTTTGCCTTTGGAATTGTCGACGAGGCGGTTATTTGCCTGCTGAGCCGGCGCATCGGCCACGGCGCTGACGTCCATACCTTTGCCGGCCAACACAGTCTCTTCCTTTGTGGCGAGACCGTCGATGCTGCCGGCGTTCAGCACGACGACATCGGCCGATTCTTTGACAACCGGATCGTTCGACGTGAGTTGCTTGAGATAGAGCTGGATTTGGCTGTAATCGCCCAGACCCGCAGCCGGAATCAGTGCCGATTCGCCATTTGGCGCAGAGTAATTGTTTAGCAAATCGACATTCTTTTGGCCGCCGAAGCTGACGTCATTAAGTCCGACCGATTTGATGTTCGAGCTGTTGATTTGCCTGGAAATATCGTACAGGCGACGGATATTGCCAGTTGTCAGATCGGTGTGGACGTTGTTGCCGAACGCATCGAAGAGTTCGCCGAGTTTGATCGGGTTGACGAGCACGCTGCTTGTCATGATTTTGCTTTTGAGTGCCAGAATCATCATGCGCTGATTTTGCGTGCGTTCGAAGTCACTTTGCGCGAAACCGTACGAACCGTAGGTGTCACCGCGCGAGCGCGCGAGGTCGAGTGCTTGCTCGCCGTTTAGTTTGTGCCAGCCGTTGGTCAGCTTGACCAAGGGGCCTTTTGTTGCGTAGTCGATACTCGGGTCATACAGGCCGCGCGGATCTGAGCTTCGAATGTCAACGTTGATGCCGCCGACGGCGTTGACCGCGTCCCGCAGCGCCGAGTAGTCGACAAGCGCGTAGTTGCTGATGGGGATGCCAAAGCTTTGCGAAACGGTTTCTTCGAGCAAACCCATGCCGCCTTTCGCGTAGCCGGCTTGACTGAAATGATCGCTCTGGCCGTCCGGGTATGCCTCGTTGATTTTGCCGTAGCCGCTACCCGGAATATTGACATACAAATCGCGCGGTACACTGATCATAAAGGCGGTATTGTTCTTGAGGTCGATACTCACGATCATAATCGAGTCGGTCAGGTTAGCGCCATCGTGGCCGGGATCGTCCGCCGAGTTGCCAGCCAGCAAAATGTTGCAGCGGCCAGTGTTTTCGCATTTTAGGGGCGTGGCACTCAAAAAACCGAGCAAGTTGCTGTTGCTGCCGAACACTTTGCTGCTGTTATGAAAAACTTTCCAGCCGAGCCAGCCGGTGGTCAGCAGCACCAAGATGGCCAAAACGGCCGTGGTGCGCTCGGCAACTTTCCTTAGGCGTGGATGCCGGCGAGCGCGCTTGCTCCTTGCCGCGGCCGGTGTCGCAAGCTTGCCCGGCGTATGCTGGCCGGAACGATAGATGGGCGGCAGGACAATGCCCGACTGGATGCCGTTCGTCCGTTGCGCAGTCGGCACTACGCTAGGCGCCGTAAAATCTCGCCGCACCGGTGGCTGCACATGGAAACCCGGCTGCCGCGTTCGCACGGCGCGTAAACGGTCGTCCAGTTTGCCACCGGCCGCATCGCGTCCGTTACGGCTCGTTATGAAACCGTCGATGTTATGACCAGGCCTGCGAGAATTACTATCCATAATCAAATATGCACACAACCCCATTGCTTCCAGAAAAATAAGTGTGCTAACTATTACCATAACAAAAATTAGAGCTTATTCCAACTTGTTGCAAGCTGGCTGGAGGTTGAATCTCAAGCCTTCTTTCCCGTCATTCCCGCGAACGCGGGAATCCAGTCATAAGGAATTTTTTTAACTGGATTCTTGAGTCGAGCCTGTCTGTCCGGTAGGCAGGCTGGGAATGACGAGGTTTTGAGAGTCAGGTAGCTGACGGCGGCAGCTTTTAATATGGCGTGGCAGTCGTATAGTCACCGCTAAATGTGGCGTTCAGTCGCGATATAACACCTTTGTCGCTGAGGATTAGCCCTAGCTCGCGGTTGCGGTCCAGAGAAGTCGTCGAAAAATTTTCCGAGCCCAAAAAAGCGCTTGTGTTATCGACAACGACCATTTTGGCGTGGATATACAGCGCTGCGTTTGCGGCAAATGTCCGCACATGCACGCCGTTATTTTTCAATTTCGTAAAATTGCTCTGCCACTCGCTTGAATCGGTCATGACGACCTCCACATTCACGCCGCGCATCGCTGCCGCGTCCAGCGCGCTGACAATTTTACTGTCTTCCATTTCTTCGTTGTAAATTTTGAGCGATTTTTTAGCTTGATTTATAAGGTTGATAGTGGCAGCTTCTGCGCCCGGGCTCCAGAGTAAAGCATCACCATCCTGCGCGGTGATTTTCTGGTCTTGCCAGTCGGCATTGAATACCGTTTCGATGGCCGAAACGTCTCTGCTGTCTTTGTCGATGACGCCGAAATCGCGGCTGCTCGCGTAATATTGCGGCGTGAGATTAAATGTCATAATCACGCCCGTTTTGCCGTCGACGACCAATGTTTTTTGGTGCGTCAATGCGAAGTAACTCGGTGTCCAGCGTACCGGCACATGGTGCGTTTGCAAATAATCGTAGGCATTTTGGTTCGGATTGGTTTTGTCCGGCTTGCCGTAATAACCTTCGTTCAGCAAAACCCGGACATTCACGCCGCGGCTTTCGGCGCCTGCCAACGCCTGTTCAACCCGGCTGTCTTCCAGTTCGTACATCACCAAATTCACTGAACTTTTGGCATTATTTATAAGATTCAAAACCGGCGCCATACCGGCGCTTGGCTCGGTAATAAGCGACAAACTTCCCGTCGGCGTTGGCTTGGGCGGTGTTCCGCTCGGCGAATTATTTGAAAAAAACGAAGCTTTTCCTGCCAAACTGACCACAACCATCAGTACAATGACGGCCAAAAGTTGCCGAAAAACCTTGCGCGAAACCCGGGTCATGCGGCTTATTATACACAGTAGGATTTTACATAACGGTAGGCGTTTGGGTACAATGATAAGAATGACTGGATTGTCGAGGGATTCCCAAGTTGGCAGCTTTAGTTTTTATTGAGGTCGCTGTGCTCGTCGGATTTTCGGCGGTTTGTTCGGGCTTAAATATTGGAATTGTCTCTTTAAGCGAGGGCGATTTGCGGCGAAAGGCGGCGCTGGGCAGCGCTGCTGCGCGGCGAGTGTTGCCGTTCCGTAAGAATTTGCACTTGAGTTTGGCCGGCATTTTGCTGTCGAACGTGGCGGCGATTTCCGGCACGTCGCTGGTGCTGGATAATCGGTACAACGGTGTTGTGGCGGAAATCGCCGCCACGTTGCTGATCGTCACTTTTGGCGAGGTGCTGCCGCAAGCGCTTTTTGCGCATAATGCGCTCGGTTTCCTTTCGCGGCTTGCCCCGTTGCTTCGGTTGATGATTATCGTGACATATCCGGTTTCCAAACCGCTGCAGCTTTTGCTTGACAAGTTGTTCGGCAACGAAGCGCCGCACTTGCAGTCGCGGCGTGAACTGGGATTGCTAATTGCCGAGCACGCGGGTGCCGACGACAGTGAGCTCGACGATGACGAGGTGGAAATTATGCGCGGCGCGTTGCAGCTGTCCGAAAAGCGCGTGCGCGATATTATGACTGAGCTTAAAAAAGTGTACTGGCTGACGCCCGATACGACAATCGACGCCGCGAAGATTGACGAAATCAAAGAGCGCGGGTGGAGTCGCATCCCCGTGCTGAATCGCCGCATGACGACGTGCTTCGGCGTGCTGCTCATGAAAGATTTGGTCGACGAAGACTTTGACGATCAGCCGCGCCGCGTCAACGATTTGCCGCTCTATCCGGCTTTAACGGTTGGCAGCATGACGGCGCTCGACACGCTCTTTCGCAAGTTTATAAACGGCGGCACGCACTTGTTCCCGGTGGAGCGTGAGGATGAAATTGTCGGCATCGTAACTATCGAGGACTTGCTCGAAGAAATTGTCGGCCACGAAATCGAGGACGAAACCGACCGCACCCGCCGGCGGGTAAATGCAAAGACACGCTAGCTAGACGAGATGTTGATGAATGAGTGCTAGCAACGTTTGATAATGGCTCGCAGAGAACCAGATGTCCAAGGCGAGCAAACCTGGAAAAATCACGAACGTTTCAACGGCTTTGCCAGTGGTAATGCGCAAATCTTTGATGGGTGGGAAGCCGAGTTTTATCGGGATCGGCAGCAACCACGGCACGCCTTCCTTGGTCAGTGTGTCCATGACGAGGTGGCTGAGCATGCCGATTATAAACGCCCACCAGACGTAACCGGCGTTGATGTGCGGTATAATCGGTTGCAGGAATCCGAGCAACGCCCAGGCGAGAAACCCGAACAACGCTAGCCCAAGCAAAGAATGCGTCAGGAATCGATGGCCGCCCATGCCCTTGTCGAAGACTTTGCCGAATAGTTTTCCTTCTGGCAAGTTACGCCACAGCGGTGCGGTCGGCTGGTCAATATCCGGCGCGATGCCACCGATTTGATTTGCTAAAATTGCCACCAACGCCGTCGCTAAGGTCATCGTCCGCGCCGACCCGGTCAGCACCACAGCGCCGAGTGCCGTAATCGCAGCCAAATCATGCGTTCGTCCAGTCATGTTTTACAAGTTTAAGCGGTTGACGGCCTTTTCGCAATCACGGCTTAAGGCTTTTCGGGCATTACCAGTATAGCGACGGTTGTTCTAGCTAGCGGCCTGCTCTCGTGACAGTCGGTGTGCTGCTGGAGCCATGTCGTTTCCGACGCAAGAATTGAGTGGCGCCGCCAATTACCGCCAGCGTTCCGCCGATGCTGGCAAGCAAAATGTCGGCGGAAGAATGTTTGCCGCCCAAATTGTTTGTGATGGCCGAAGCAACGTGTTTGTTGGCGTCTAGTGCATTCCCACTGCCGGTGGTATCGCCCAGGATGTGGGCAGCGGTCAAGGCGAGGTGATTTGTCTGAAGCGTCTGCGGCTGGGAAGCGGTGTTGCCCGTGTAGTTTGCGGTTGTTGTCGTCGCGCTGTGGGTTGTCATGTGGTGCGTGGGTGGAGCTTTGACGTGGATCGTCACTTGTGCAGGTTGAATTTCAAGGCTGCCGTTCCAGCTGCCGTTAACATTGATGACGAGTACGCCCAACCAGCCGCTCAGATCGACTTGCGAACCCAGAATGTTGACGACGTCGGCGTTCGCGCTCGCGTTGCCGGAGGTCGAGTTGCCGACTTTGCCGTTGCCTTTGGCCGCCACGTTTCCGGAATTGGATGAAAGGTTTACGTTGTTGTTGATCGTTTCAGTCGTACTGGTAGTGGTGTTCGAACTGGCGGCGGTGCTTGTATCTTTCGTAATGCCGCCACCCAAGGCCGCGCTGGTCGTGCCCGCCGGCGCGTTCATCAGCATTCCGACCCATGAGCCTTCGACATTCACGAACACCAGCAGCACGTTGCCGCCGACAATTTGGCTGTTTGTCAGGTTGTATAGTTTCAGCCCGGTTGCCGCGCTGCCGGAGGTCGCATTGCCTGCCGAGCCGTTGCCCTCAACCGACACGTTGCCGCTTTGTGCGTTCAGGGTCACATTGTTGTTGACGTTAAGATTGTTGTCCGTAGTAGTTGTGGACGTGGCGCTTGTGCTTGTGCTGGCGTTTGGCTGGCTGGGCAGCAGCGAGTCAATGGCCGATTTGGGCAGCAGAAGATTTCCTTTTAAGTTGCCGTTGATGTTGACCATGCCGACGAACGCCTGTTTGTCACTGACGGTTGATTCAATCATATTGATGAGATTAAGTTCTGTAGTGGCGCTTCCTGATGTCGCGTTGCCGACCGTTCCTAAATTGCCCTCAACCGACACGTTGCCGCTTTGTGCCGACAGGTCGATCGTGTTGGTGATAGTGCTGTTAGTCTGGTTTGTTACGGATGCGTTTTCCGGGCTTTGCGTCGCGGTGGCGGCACTGGATTGTAGGAATGCTGCCGGACTCAATAGAATATTACCGACATGATTGCCGTTGATGTTGAAGGTAAATGTCTGTAGGCCGCCCGGGTTGTCTAAAGTGGTGGAGGAATTGAGCGTGGTGACTTGGGTGTCAGTGCTGCTCGCCGTCCCGGAAGTTGCATTGCCGACCGATGACAGGTTGCCTTGGGCACTGACGTCGCCGGACTGAGCCGTGCTTATCGTGGTGGTGTTGACTGCTTGCCCGTTATCGTTAGCTTGTGTGCTCGTGCTGTTCGGGTTACTTGTGCCGGTTTGATTTGTAGGGTTTGCCGGCGTGGTGGCCGAGTCAGAAGCGGCCGGCGCATTTGTGGTGGGGTCGGGCGACGTGTACGGCGCGTTCTCCGGACTCGTGCCCTGGCCGGCCGTTGTTGAGCCGCTCGTACTCGGTGTGCTCTGTCCTTGTCCGTTATCGGGAGCGTTTGTGGTTGTGGTTTGTGGCGCTGTGGTCGTCGTAGTTGGCGGAGTGTCGCTTGATGGCGTGGCGGCTAGGACCGCTTGGGCCGGAGTCATGCAAACGGCAAGCAATATTCCACCGGTCATTGCGCCAAAGCTAAAACGATGCTTGATTCTATTCATAATAGTAAGACCTAAAGTTAGTGATAATTATGCTAGAGCCGGGGCGAACCGGCGGACCGGTTCGCCATCGACTGCTTGCCCGCTTGTTTTAAAAAGTGGGCAGGAATTTTGTTTTATTGGTTGTTTGTGCTCTCTGTGTTGTTGCTGCTCGTTGAGCTGCTTGTTTGGTTGATTGTGGTTGTCGTGCTGTTGGTGTTCGAAACACCACCGCTCGCCAGGCTGCCGATTGCACCGATGTTACCGGTCGCACTGACGTTACCAGACTTGCCGCTTTGAGCCGTCAAGGTGACGACGTTTGCGCTGTTTTTGCTGACGGTCTTGTTGCCGCTGAGGTTCACCGTTGCCGTCAGGCTGCCGTGGCCGCTCATGCTTGCGTTGTTGCTGCTCGTCGTGCTGTTGCTGCTCTTGGCGCTGCTGCTTTGTGTCACGCTGGTGTGCGTGTCGTTGCTGTTTGAAACGGGGCCGCTTTTGGCGCTGCTGACTGCACCGACGTTACCGGTAGCACTGACATCACCAGACTTGCCGCCTTGCAGCGTAACACCGTATACGTTAGCTTTGTTCTTGTTGACTGTTTGGTTGACCGACACGTTCCCGGTCAATGTGGCTGAGCCGCCCTGCATAGGGTGCGCGCTGGCGAGGCCGCTAAAACCAGCTATCAAGCCGACTGATGCTGCCGTCGCTGCTGCGACACGAACTATTTTAAGTTTTACCATGGTACCCTCCTTTAGTTGGGTTAGTTAGTTGCTCGGGTTGTCTCCCGACTCTGTATGCCAAGTAGGCTTCCACGGTCTACTTCTGGCAGATAGAGTCGAACGGCAAGTTCGGAAGTTAAAGTGCTTGTGTGCATTAAAAAAGCGGCTCTTGAAAAAGCCGCTAGTTTGAATTGACCTCCACGTTTGTCGTCGTATTGTTCGTGGCCGAACTGCCGGAAGTGCTGCTTGAATTGTCGCCGCTGACATGGACTTGGCCGCCGGGAACGTCAACGGTTTTGTCGTATGTCCCGCTGGCGGGTGTGGCGACGGATTGTCCATTTACGGTTACGGATGTGGAACTTGAGCTGCTAGCTGAGTTGCCGGAATTCTGCTGGTCGTTATGTGACGAGCTGGTTGAATCGCTATTGTCCGATGTGGTTGATTGCTGGCCGGACCCGGACGCACCGCCATTGCCACTGCCACCTTGTTCGCCCGCTCCGAAAACCTGGGCAATAGCCACCACAATGCTCGCGAGTACAACCGCAAACGCCAGTGCAATATATTTACCCTTTTTGTGCTCAAGAAATCTAAGATACGAAAAATGCTTCAAGCTTCCGGCAACTTTGCCGGTTCCGATACTGTCGCTACTGAGATTACCTCCAAAAACTACCATTCTTCCCCCTCCATTGGACACTAACACACACTATCATAGGCATTTTGCAATAGCAAGGATGTAATAAATTTTACAAAGAATTAAAAAAGCACCCTCGTTGTCTTTGAGAATGCTTTCTTGCCATTTCAGGAAATTTATTCTCGTGGCCAAATGTGTAGTTGGTGCGATGTCGCGGACTAACGATTGCGGAAGGCGGGCGCTCGAGTTGGAATAGCAGCGCCGAAAACAGCAAGCAGATGGCTTACGCTCAAAAGGTAGAACAGTCCGTAGACCATCGGTATGCCGAACGCATACGTGGCTTTTTGGTGTGGCTTCAGCTGCTCTGCTTCCCATATCGAAAACAGCAAAAAGGCGCTCAGGCCTACCATGATACATAACAGCAGCGTCGGTTCATGCAAGCTGAGCGCAAGGTACAAAAAGTAGGCGACCAAAAGCGGTCCAGTTACCGAAATAATTGCCGAGCAAAACATGTAGCCGGCTCGAAGCCAGGTACGCGGCCTTAGCAAATCGAGCGAACGACGGCTTCCAAGCAGCACTGCGGCTAACTGCAAATGCCGCACCCGTTCGGAGTAGCTGTGCACAAACAGCTCGGCGTACGAGGATTGCGCCGGCATGTTGACAATGACATCGTGTGCGTAATGGGTTTGCAGCTGTTCGCCTGCTCGATTGCGCTGTTTGAAGGCGTTGGCGCGGTAACATGCTGCGCCGCCTTGGCTCACATCCAGGCCGGCTGTGCTCAAGAATTTGTTGATGCGTTTGGCGAGCAGTGCACGGTAGGTTTCGAGCAGTCGGGTGATAGCTGGCGCCGGAATGATTTGTTCGCCGGGCTTGAGCATGTCCAAGTCCGGCTGGCCTGCGAAGTGCCTGCTTGCCCGCGCGAGCGCTTCATTGTCCAAGTAGCTGTTGGCCGGAAGTGTCAAAACGAATTGACCGTTGCCGTGACACCGAAAAGCTTGTTGATCGGCCGCACTCTTCCCGACTTGATTACGCCGCGCAACCAGCCGAATGTGGTTCGGGTGTGTCGCGGCATAGCGCCTAACGATTTGCGCGGTCGCATCCTGTGAGGCATGGTCGACGACCAAAACCTCAACCTTGCGATAATTATTTTTGAAAATGCTATCGAGGCAGCGTTCGATCGAGCTCGCGTCATTATGTGCCGAAATGAGCACGGTCACGAGCGGCCGCTCCCGATATGCCCGTTTGTGTGGATGCAGCCGCCGAAGCCGCAAACGCTTTGCCTCGCGCACGTCATACAAAAATGCGCCCGCCGCGTGCGCCAGCACTACAATGCCGCCAGCGATGGCCGTAATAATCATAGCCGGCATGAGTAACTGGTCAATCATTGCACCACCTTTTTAAAATCAAACAGATACATCGTGCGCCACTGGTTGAAGCTGCCGGTGCAAGTTTGGATGAGCAAAACCGGTGGCCCTTGATAGTCGATGGTGGTGACGTCGTATGGGCCGACGCTCCAGGTTTTTTGGAATTTATACGCGAAAATGTGGTGGTTGTTGGTATAAACGAGTGCTTCGGCGCCGGCCGTCGGCGTGACGTGGCGAAGCGCGCCGAAAACGTAGTCGTTGTTGTGGCCGTAGATAAATGTTTCGCCGCCGACATTATTCGCCGGCGTGCTGGAAGTCGCGAACTGCGCCTCGTAGCCGCTGAGCGTCCACGAATCGTCGGCGCGGTCGTAGGTGCCGGGAATGAGCGGCAGATCGACATCTTCGCTCGGGATGACGATTCGAACCGGCCGTCCGGCAATCAACTTGATTTTAGATGTGGCCGTTACCGTGACTTTATCGGCAAGCGTAACCGTACTTGCCGCCACGCGCGGCGTGTGCAAGGCAAAACCGATGCAGGCGATGCTTGCAACATACAGCAACGCGCCGCTTGCGTAGAAGCGGACGCGCTGCAACCATGAAGTTTGACTAGGAGTCATCCTAAATCCGTCGTTTTGCTATTTCAAAGCCGTGCGGCGTACCAGCGCGCTGCCCGCGTAAGAAAGCGTCAGTGCACCGATGAGTACGCCGACTCCGATAGCCGCATCATTTACGACCGCGTTGCTGCCTGTCTCCGGCAAAGAGCCCGCTGCAATCGTAGTGCTGGATGACGGCGTGCCGGCAGCCGAACTTGCGCTCTTGCTGTTGCTCGGCGTACTGCTTGATGTGCCGCCAGTTTTGCCGCAGCTGCTGTTCACGCTGGTACTTGTGCTGCTGGTGTTACCCGTACTACCCGAGCTAGCTGAGCCGACACCGCCGGTGTTGCCACTGGATGTGGTGTTGCCCGAGCCGGCCTTCTGCCCCGTGGTGCTGTTCACGTCGGTTTTATTGTTGCATTTCGATTTATTCTTGTTTGTATTTGTCGTACTGGCGCCCGCACCGGTGTTTGTGCTGGTAGTCGTGTTGCTGCTCGCTGCAGCCACGCCGCCCATTAAAGTTGCCCCAACCACTCCCACCGCTAGGATTTGTAAGAGTTTTTTCATCTCGTTCCCCTCTCTTCAGATTATTTTAAGTATTTTTATTTATATACCACTAACATAAATATGACAAGTACAATATTTTATTGTATACATAAGCATTTTGGCGCAGCCCGCTCGTAGCCCTCAATCCGAACACTCAACAATCCTCAATTTGGAAATGAATCCGAACACCCCGCGTTAGCGGGGCTACTTGTTTTCGTGCTCTTTGCGGTACTCGTTCAGGGCTTCCTGAGGTGTCTTGTAGCCCAG
>DASXEX010000046.1:0-18966 GCA_036489905.1 Saccharimonadales bacterium (SeqCode) | reverse complement strand
AGCAAGTGGGGGCTGATGACCAGAATAGCTGCCAAGGTTACGGCTCACACCATTGGCATACTGGTGAATAGGCTGCATGGGAGAAAACCGCTGGCGTTGGCGGGGTTGGCGGGGTAGGGGTTATTAGCACAAAGCATAAGTGTTCCCCATTCTCCATGTAGGCATAGTGCGAGAGGTTAAAGTTGAGTTCCAACGCCCCCCCTACTGCAAGCGTCTCTGCCACGCGAGGTACGATTTTCTTCAGTGTTTTGCCCTCAATTTTAAATTTTATGCAAGGAGCATTATCCGTAATTGGCACGCCATTTATTACACCGCGCACTTCATCAGTCGGCTCAACAAAATACTGGCCGTTGTGCTCGAGCCATGCTGCAGTCGTAGCATAGACGCCTGCAAGTTCATCTTCTGAGGCGTACTCAAATTCTCGGCGGCCTTCGGCGGACCTGTCATAGATCTACTATAACATAATATTTAGTATTATCCAATATTTTCTTGACCTCAAAGCAACAGATGTGTATACTTTCCGTTTGACTATGAAGAAAGATTTGCATCCGCAGAATTATCGGGCAGTTGTGTTTCAGGATTTGAACAACGGCTTTTCGTTTTTGACGCGTTCGACGGTGGCAAGCGACGAAAAGGTCAAATGGGAAGATGGCAGCGAGTATCCGCTCGTTAAGGTGCACATTTCCAGCGCCTCGCACCCGTTCTTCACTGGCGAAGAGCGCGTTTTGGACATCGAAGGCCGCGTTGACAAGTTCAAGGCTCGTGCCAAAGCCGCCGAAAACGCCCGCGAATCCCGTGCCAAGGCCGCCCAAAAACAAGCCAAGCGCAAAGCCGCCAAAGCCGAAAAGGCCGAAGCCAAAAAGACTCCGGCCAAAGCTCGTTAAGTTTTTGCTAAAGCTTGTAACATGAGCTCGCAAAGCAGCACCATAAAATTAGGGCTGAGATTTTCGCGTCTCCTGCGCTCAGATATCACCAATGAAAACTTGGCCGCTAAAAGAATTTCTTACGACAAGCTTGCAAAATTTTTTCCGGTGGCGAAATCGGTCAAAATCCGGCCAGAAAAAGCGGGCGGCGTCAAGGCAGAATGGATCGTCACACCACAAGCAAAGCCGGACAAAATCATGCTGTACATGCACGGCGGCGGGTTTGTATTCAACAGTACCAAACTGCACCGCGATTTGATTGCGCGCATTGCGGCCGCCAGCCAAGTTACGGCGCTGTCGCTCGATTATAGCTTGGCGCCGGAGCACCCATTTCCAAAAGCCTTGGAAGAGACTATGGCAGCTTATCGATGGTTACTTCGCGAGAAAAAAATCAACCCTAAGCACGTCGTTTTGGCCGGAGATTCGGCCGGCGGATCGCTCGTATTGTCTGCTCTGCAAACGATTCGCAATGAAAAACTGCCGAATCCCGCCTGCGCGGTCGTGATTGCGCCAGCAACCGATGCGACACTTCAGCACCCGCAAGCTTTGGCAAACCAAAAGAAAGACTTTTTCATAAAACGCACGAATTTGGACTTTTTCATTGATGCCTATTTTGGCCAGACGCCGCGCGACGACCCGATCGCGTCGCCGCTTCTCGGTTCGCTGCGAGGTTTCCCGTCGCTGCTTGTCCACGCCAGCAAAAACGAGCTCATGCACAACGATTCTATGCGGTTCGTTGAGAAAGCTAAACGCGAAGGCGTAAAGGTCGAATTTTACCAAGGAGAAAATCTGTGGCATGTCTGGCACCTTTTCGCCAGATATTTGCCCGAGGCCAGACAAGCGATACAAAATATCGGCGAATTCATTGCAGACAACCTACGCTATACTTGAGACAAGAACTATGGAGCAAAAACAACAATCACTACGGCAAGAATTTGCGGAACTTGAAGCTAAGCTGCAAGATCCGACTATTTTTAGCGACAAAAATTATCCGAAGCTCGCCAAGCGTCACAGCGAACTAGAGCAACTCCTTGCATTGTTTAATGAAAAACAAAAACTGCTCGAGGACAAAGCTTCTGCCAAGGAGCTTGCGAAAAGTTCTGACGGCGAGCTGCAGGATATGGCGCTCGCTGAAATTGAAACTTTAGATTATCAGCTCAAGGAAAATGAAGCAAAATTAGCCGCGGCCCTGACGCCGAAAGATCCGAACGATGAGCGCGATGTGATTATGGAAATCCGTGCGGCGGCGGGCGGCGATGAATCAAGTCTGTTTGCCGGCGAATTATACCGGATGTACGCGCGCTGGGCCGAAGTCCACCGCTACAAACTCGATCTTGTGTCCGAAAGCCCGAATGAAGTCGGCGGGTTCAAGGAAGTCATTTTCGCCGTTCGCGGCATCGATGCGTACAAAAATTTGAAGTTCGAAGCCGGCGTCCACCGCGTGCAGCGCGTGCCCGTCACCGAATCGCAAGGCCGAATTCACACTTCGACCGCGACTGTCGCGGTTTTGCCCGAAGCCGAAGAATCGGACGTCGAAATCAACCCGAACGACTTGCGCATCGACGTGTATCGCAGCTCCGGCCACGGCGGCCAGAGCGTCAACACGACCGACTCGGCCGTGCGCATTACGCATTTGCCGACTGGCATTGTTGTAACTCAGCAGGACGAAAAATCCCAAATCAAAAATAAAGATAAAGCGCTGTCAGTTTTACGCTCGCGCCTGCTTGCCAAAAAAATCGAAGAAGAACAAAGTGCCTTGAGCGACGCGCGCAAAAAACTCATCGGCTCCGGCGACCGCAGCGAAAAAATCCGCACCTACAACTTCCCGCAAGACCGCATCACCGACCACCGCATCGGCTACTCGCGCTCCAACATTCCGGGCGCATTAAACGGCGAGATTGATGATTTGATTGAACACCTCCAAGCGGCCGAGCATGAACTCGTGAGCCAGGACGAAAATTGAATGGATAAGCTCATCACGAGCACGCAAAATCCGCGCATCAAGGCGCTCGCAAAACTGCGCAAACGTTCGCAGCGTGACGAGCAAAATCTTTTTATTACCGAAGGCTACCGGCCAATCACGCGGGCACTCGCGGCAGGCTTCAAGTTCGCGGAACTTTACTATGCTCCAGCTTGGTTTCTTGGCACGAACGAGCAGGCTGTGCTGCAGCAGGCACAGCAAGCTGACGCGGAGCTCGTAGAAATCAGCAAAGAGGCTTTCGCGAAGGTAGCTTACCGCGAGCGGCCTGAAGGATTGTTGGCCATCGGCGCGCAGTGGCACACGAAGTTGGAAGATTTAAAACTGTCAAAGAATCCGTTCGTTATCGTCGTGGAGGCGATCGAAAAACCGGGCAACTTGGGTACGATTTTGCGCTCGGCAGATGCAACCGGCGCGGAAGCCGTCATCGTGTGCGATGCCGTCACGGATCTTTTCAATCCGAATGTCGTGCGGGCCTCGACAGGCGTTTTGTTTACCGTGCCGGCCGTTATTACCGACAGCGCTTCAACAATTGCCTTTCTACGGCAGAAGCACATCAAGACGCTCGCCGCCACGCCAGCCGCCGAAAAACTATATACCGAAACCGACATGACGAGCCCAATTGCAATTGTTATGGGCAACGAACAATTCGGTCTGAGCAACACTTGGCTCGACCAATGCGACCTCCCCTTCCGGCTGCCAATGGCCGGCATCGCAGACTCGCTGAACGTCAGCGCCGCAACCGTCGTACTGGCATACGAAGTCATTCGGCAACGGCAGGATAAGTATGGAAATTTCAATCGCTAACTGGCTCGTTGGTGCAAGTAAGCAACTCGAAACTGCGGGCATTGAAACGGCGCGGCTGGATTGTTTGGTGTTGCTCGAAGATTGTTTGAACACAAATCGTACTCAACTGCTCGCTCATCCGGAACGTGAACTTGATATTGAACAAATTAAGTGGTTATCCTCGAGGTTAAAGCGGCGCACAAAACATGAGCCGCTTGCCTACATCCGCGGCAAGACCGAGTTCTATGGCCGCGAGTTTATCGTGAACAAGCACGTGCTCGAACCACGGCCCGAATCGGAAGCGATGATCGATTTGCTAAAGGCTGCTACCCTGCCGGCGAACCCGCGCATCGCGGATATTGGTGCCGGTAGTGGATGTTTGGGCATCACGGCTAAGTTGGAGCTGCCACACGCACAAGCCGACTTAATTGAAGTCGACGAGCCCGCACTTGCAGCTGCGAAAAAGAATGTTAACAAGTTTAGCATCAACGCAACGTGCATCAAAAACGATTTACTCGCCCGCATAAGCACTAAACATGACGTAATCCTTGCGAATTTGCCATACGTGCCGAACAATTTTCACATAAACCTTGCGGCACAGGCCGAACCGCGGTTCGCCATTTTTGGCGGTGCCGATGGGCTGGATGTATATCGACGCTTGTTTTCGCAAATCAAAGAGCTTCCTTGGCAACCAAGCTTTATATTTACCGAATCGCTGCCACCGCAACACGCCGAATTGGCGGCCATTGCGAATTCGGCCGGTTTCAAACTCGTCCGGACCGAAGATTTCATCCAACAGCTTGAACCTAAGTGAAGAAGTCTAACTATTACCTGATGGTGCGCTGCCGAGCGTAGCTCGGATATTTAGCTGCTTGCCACTCCGCAAAACTTTCAAATTTACCGAATCGCCTACCGAATGTTGATCGAGCAAGGCGGTCAAGCTGTGGCTGTCGTCGATGTTCGTACCGTCCACAGCCTGGATGACATCGCCTTCCTTCAGGCCGGCTTTGTCCGCCGGACTGCCAGAAACGACACCGGCTTGGCCATTATCCTGGTTCGCCGGAATAACGTACGCGCCGCGAGTTGCCTTCAGCTTGAGCTGCGATGCGTAGTCATTGGTAAGCGACAAATAACGCACGCCCAGATATGGCTGCAGAAATTTGCCGGTCGACAGAACACTTTTGATGAGGCCGCTGACGTCGTTAATCGGGATCGCAAAACCAATGCCTTGCGCGTCAGAGGCTACGGCAGTGTTGATGCCGATCACTTGCCCGTCCACATTGACGAGCGGCCCGCCGGAGTTGCCTTCGTTGATAGCCGCATCGGTCTGAAACAAGTCTTCAAGGTTTTCGGCCATGCTCGTACTACTGCCCTGCTCACTTGCTTGCACGGTGCGGCCATAACCGGAAATAATTCCCGATGTCACGGTGTTTTGGAACTGGCCCAGCGCATTGCCGATGGCGACCACATTGTCGCCAACCTTCATTTTGCTGGAGTCGCCAAGACGGGCCGGCACCAGCTTGTGGCCTTTGGCATTAGTAATCTTGAGGAACGCGATGTCCAGACTGTCGCTTGTCGACGTGCGACCAACCACTTGCACATTGTCGAGCTGCGTTCCGTCCGATAACGTCACGCTCACGCTCGTGGTGCCGGCAGGCACAACGTGCCGGTTCGTAATTATTAAGCCGTCAGATGAAATGATAATGCCGGTGCCGGCACTTTGCTGCGACTGATCCTGCTGCGGCTGCGCAAAGCCGAAGAAGTCATCCGGTGTCGTAGCCTGTTGGCTCGTGACATTCACTGACACAACGCTCGGGCCGACCGTCTTGGCAATCTGGCTGATGAGTTGGCTTTGGCTCAAAACAACTTCTTTTTGGGCGGCGACAGAATTCGAGTCACTATTGTCTTTGCTGGCGGCACCGAGCCAGCCACCGAGAAAACCTGCCGCAATACTGACGATCAGTAGCAGCGCCACGGCCAAAAATTTGATTTTATGGCGGTCAAGTTTGAGACGCGACGGACTAATCATCCGCATTGTGACCGTTAGCTTTTTCTGCCCAACATCGTTGTTGGTTTTGCGCGGTTCGTCCGATTCTTCCATTATTTTCCCTCCTTTTGTCGTAGCGGGTTTTTAAACGATTTTGTTGCCGCTCCTCGACAATGCTATGAGCATGATCGCTACAATTGCGAACATAACAAACAGAAACTGCCGACGAATCGCCACTGACAACTTGTCGAAGTGATCAAGGTAGTACAACGCCGCCAAACCGTAGCCAATCGCAATCAGCAGCACCGTCGGCTGCGCGATCACACCATAAAACAGCAGCCAATGTCCAAGCGCCCACATGAGCGCCGCGCCGAAATATCCCCAGCAATACGCGAGTAGCTTTGCATACGGCTCTTCAAAACTGTCGAAGAAATGGCGTGCCACCAGATAGCAAATCACGCCGGTCACGAAAACTAATCCATACAGCGGACCGGCCGACCACGAGACGTACAGGGCGCTCAAGCCCGCCAAAAACCCAATCGCCGCCTGCGTGGCCGTCATAAATAACGACGTTTGCGGCTTGATGACAATCAGCCACGCCGCGTACGCAACCGCACAAACCCCCTGCCACAATGCGCTGCTACTTTGCAGCATCAGCGTCAGCGCCGACAGGCCGACCATAATGTCAACCGAATTTGCCCGCAGGTTGGCTGCCCAAAATCGTGGTCGAACCGCAAACATACGCCACTTACTTAACAAAATTAATATGAACGCCAGCTGAACGAAATTGATTCTCACCAGCACAAACAACGCAAACGGCAACACTGCCAGCAACGCTAAGTGCAACAGATAGGAAAAACCACTAGCTGGTTTTATTTTCGCTACAAACGGCCTCATCTCAGTATCAAGTATATAGCTTTGCGCGACGTCATTCTAGTTTTTTAAAGGCAGGAATGACTCCGCTCATCATATAATTCTCACTAACTGTTCAAATTATAGCAAATGCCGCGACATTTAATTAGTTGGCCTTGGCTTGGAAAATACGCTATAGTGGGAATTTGGATGAATCCGAACAAACAATCCACGATTAGCCCTTCGCCGCCGCCTGAGCCGAGTACTCCGGTGACAAATGAGGCGCCAAAGTCATCCCGCCGCCAAGGCCTGCGCGACGCGTTGTCGGTTATCGCTGTCTTGTTGGCAGCACTGCTACTGGCGTGGGGGCTCATTTCGTTTGTTTTCCAGTCATACGAAGTCGAGGGGCCAAGCATGCAAAGCACTTTACACGACAAGGACCACCTGGTCGTTTGGAAGGTGGCACGTACCTGGGCTCGCGTCACCGGCCACCAGTATGTTCCGAACCGTGGCGACATCATCGTGTTCAACGAACCGAATCTGGCCGACTTCGGTCAAAGCGCAGACAAACAGCTTATCAAGCGTGTCATTGGCTTGCCCGGCGATCGTGTCGTGGTCAAAAACGGCGTCGTAACCATTTATAACAAGGCGCATCCGAAAGGCTTCGATCCGGACAAAACGCTAGCCTATGGCAAAGGAAAAAATTGGCCGATAACTTCCGGCAATATAGACATCACGCTGAAAAGCAATCAAATTTTTGTCTGCGGCGACAACCGCACCGACTCGCTCGACTCACGCATCTTCGGCCCCGTCAATATCAACAATATCGTCGGCAAACTCGCCATCCGCGTCCTGCCACTCAACGACGCCAAGGTGTTTTAGAATCTCGATTTCAGATGGCTTTATAGTCAAAGCGCGTGAGCTCTGTCTCGATATCCCGATATGATTTGCCGGCCAGCATGCCGCCGGCAATAAAATCTTCCTGCGTTACGTCTATCAGACAAAAATCCGGCTTGGCAAATGCGTCTCTCTCGGTTACCGTTTCAAACTCGATATCGACAATCACGAGTCCCTGCAATGGGCCGGAAAATACATCTACTTCTGCAGTTCTGCCCCGGTACGGCAAGAAGTATCTCGTTTTTGCGACTTTTTTGCCACCGCCTTTGGCCAGAGCCGCAAATTCATCAGCCGAGTAATCCTATGATTTTTTCGAGTTGGTCGTCGGATTTGAAGGTGATTTCCAGTTTGCCGCCTTTGGCCGTACGGCGGATTTCTACGGGAGCGCCGATGCGCTTGCTGAGTTTTTTGGTCGCGGGCGTTTCGGTACGCATGCGTTCGCGCGTGGCTTTTGTTTCGCGGAAACCTTCGCGCACCGACACCACGAACTGCTCGGCTTGCCGAACCGTCCAGCCGTGCGACAAAATGTTATTGAGCAGAACTTCCTGTTTGTCGGGCCAGTCTTTGAGCGCCAAAATCGCGCGCGCGTGGCCTTCGACAATATCTAACGTACGCAGTGCAGTCTTCGCGCGCTCGGGCAATTGCAAGAGTCGCACAATATTGCTAATCGTCGAGCCCGCCTTACCAAGCCGCTCGGCGATTGTTTCGTAACCCACACCGAATTGCTGATGCAGGTATTCGATAGACGCGGCCTGCTCCAGCGGCGACAGATCGACGCGTTGCACGTTTTCGATGAGCGCGATTTCCAATCGCTCCAGGTCTTTGGCGGTGCGCACAATTGCCGGCACCGTTTCCAGCCCGGCAACTTGCGCCGCTCGCCAGCGCCGCTCGCCAGCGATAATCATATAACCGTCATCGGTTTTCGTCACAACTAATGGCTGCAGAATGCCATATTGCTTAATCGACGACGCCAGCTGCTTGATGCTTCCGGCGTCAAACTCTTGCCGCGGCTGGTAGTGGTTCGGCACCAGCTTGCCGACCGGAATTTTTTCAATTTTGTCCGATGCGGCTAGCAGCAAGCTATCATCAAAATCCTGCGGCAGCAGCGCATCAAACCCCCGCCCTAGACTTGCACGTTTTTTATTCTGCGGCACGTTTCGCTACCTCCTTCGCCAGCTGCTTGTACGCCCGAGCGCCCCTGCTCCAACGGTCGTGTTCGAAAATTGTTTTGCCAAAGCTGGGCGCTTCGGCCAAACGCACGTTGCGCGGAATGACTGTCTTACACAATTTGTCACCAAAGTGATTCTTGAGCTCCTGCATCACTTGTTCAGACAAACTCGTGCGTTTGTCGTACATGGTCAGCACGACGCCGAGTAGTTCAAGCGACGGATTCAGACCCTCCCGCACACGCTGGACAGTGCGGAGCAGCTGGCCAAGACCTTCGAGTGCATAATACTCCGCCTGAACTGGGATAAATACTGCGTGCGCGGCCGTCAACGCATTGACAGTCAGCAAGCCAAGCGAGGGCGGGCAATCAATAATGATGTACTCATAGCTCGCCGGCGCCAGCGCTTGGGCAAGCTTGAACTCGCGGCGCTGCTCGTTCACCAGTTCGACTTCCGCACCCGCCAAGTTGGCGTTCGCCGGCAGCACGAACAAGCCGGGCACATGCGTTTCGCGTACCGCGTCTGCCAAAGGTGTGTTCTCGCATAGTACTTCGTAAGAAGTTATCAGCCCGTCTTTCGGTAATCCGAAGCCGCTCGTCGCATTCCCTTGCGGGTCGAGGTCGATGAGCAACGCTGGTCGTTCGACAGTTGCAAGTTGCGCAGCAAGACTTATCGCAGTAGTCGTCTTGCCCACACCACCTTTTTGGTTGGTGACGGCGATTATTTTTTTTGTCATGCACCCTCTTTCTTAAAGAAAGTATAGCATTCTAACGAAACTATCCAAAAGCAAGTTGATTATGTGCTGGCTAGCCTTATTAGGCTAGCCCCATAAGCTCCTTCAATCTCATCCGGAAGAAGCCTAATGTGCCCAGAAAAATGGCTGAGCATCACCCCCCGATGTGTTACCATTTTGACGAAATACTATAATACCAGTTGCATCACCTTTATTAGAGAGGCTTGTCCAACTTATAGACTGCCCTGCTGGAACGCTCGTCGGTGTTATTTCATACGCCCCCGCCTCATTATCACTGGCTTGCGTCATGGCATAAACACCGGTAAAGCCCGAGGTAATAAGAGTATCCCCACCAGTTTGGGCACCGGCATTAACCATACCAATAACTAATTCATTGACTGACTGACAGAAATACTCACCGCCTCGCAACAGCATACTAGTCGTCGGACTATCGCACGTCGTAACAGGAACGCTTGGAGTCGTGTGGGTCGAAACACTCGAACTGTTCTTGGTGGAGGCGGATTGATCAAGCGGAATTACGTTATCAACATTGCTGAAATCCAGGAGCTCAACCGACATTGTATGGCTGCTGGCGATAGTCGCAGTGAGAGAGCTAATCGAAGTGGCATTGTTCGCATAAGCCATAGCGATAACGCTGGACTCGCCTGAGTTAAAATTGGCCGGCGGGCTTTGACTCGTGGGTGTTACTGGAGTATGCCAAGTATTCCCCGAGCTATCGGTAACCGACTGTAAGTTTGCACCATTGCTTGTACCCGAATTTCCCTCTAGCAAAATAAGCGTATCACCGTTGCCGGTTGTGGTTGGAGTTGGATTAAGTGGGCCCTGTGTAGGGTTTATGTAGCCCGACGTGGTCACGAGAGCGGCGTTGCACGTCAGGGCGCCACCGCAATCCCACTCCCATTCGTTCACGAGCGAAATGGCCGCATCGCCAGCAAGCTGCCAAGCGCGGGCTTCCTGAAACACGATTTGGCCGTTCGTATTGGTAAGGGTGAGTGGACCAAGCGTGTAGAAAGCCGGACTGACGGGCGGCCCAAGGTATTCGTAACTCAAATCGTATGCACTTCCTTTTCGCCAGTTGACTTGCCATTGCAGAATCGTCTCGTTTCCTTTTTTCTGAACCGTGGCGCCCGGATGCTGCAGGATGGTGAAGCGGTTGTCCGAAATGGCTTCGGTCGCGATTCCCTGGAAATTTTGGTTTGCCTTGATCTCAATGCTCATGCCGTACGGATGAATCGGGTAAATACGCGTAACGGCGCTGCGCGTAATGTCGAACGGCACGTGTGCGCGAACTTCAAAATAGCTGGTTATAGCGTAAGCGGTGTTTTGGATGCCGAGCGTTATTTTGTACTGGCCGGCGGCGCCGGTTTTATATACAGCCGTGTAATCCGGCGTGTTGGTGAAACTGTCGCCTTTGCAGCTCGTAGATGCTTGATATGGAACAGTTTGCTGGTTGCCGGCCGGATCGGTAATGCTGAGCCTCAGGGGTGCACCGCAGATGGTGTGACCATCGGAGTCGAGCACTCCCATCTGCAGATCGGCCGTTTCGCCTGGCAAATAAATCGACTTTGTCGTGTTCACGGCAAGCACTCCCCAAGCGAACGTCGTTGACTTGTTATAATGCTGGCCGCTCGTGGTCTGGCCGCTGGCGCTCACCGTGTACGTGCCCGGTTTGAGCTGCCTTTGGGATGCAAGCGTCACCAGAAAATCATCGCCTTTTGGCATCACCGAACTTGTCACGTCAGCAGCTGCGTGGCCGTCATAATCCACCGTCACCTTCGGCATCCCGGCCGCATAGACGTTGTTCGGGCTCAATATTCGTTGTAAAAAGCCCGTCTGTTTACTCGCGTGACGAAAATGCAAAAGCAATGCCGGCGCTTCTCCCAGCTGATACACTTTTTTCTCCGCCTGCAAACTCACCCCAGTAACTGGCTCAGCCGGATTCGCCTGCTGCGCACTGAACGGATCGATTACCAACCACGCCACTAGTAGCAAGGCGACAACGCCAAACAACAACCGTCGTCGCCACGTTCCCAGCAATTTTCGTACATCTAACTTCCGTTTCATAGGTATAAGCTCTTAATCATAGTTTACCACTTGCTCAGGTAGCTAAACGTAATATCACCAATACGCACGTCACCGGTTGTTGCGGGAGCCGTCATCTTAATGTCAATGGTCATGTCGTGGCCTGCAGTGAAACTGCCGCCGGTGATAGATGACGTACACTTATTCGTCGCCCACGTGGTGACAGACAGTGGAGAAAGGTCAGCAGATGTTACGACAGCCGTGTTAGTGGTGTCATACACCGTCATGTTGACTAGATTAGCTGAGTTCGCTGAAGCATACGTGTCAAGGCAGATTGTTTGCCCGCTCGGCCAGCCCGCCCAATCACTAGGTAGCGGTACTCTTACCCAAATATCATAGTTTTGCGCAGTGCCTTGAATATTTTTCCATTCGTAGTAATTACGAAACGGGCTCGTGGTCATGTTGTCCGAGGTCATAGTACCCGTGTTATTCGTCCCGCTCCCTGTCATGGTGGCACCAGCATATTCTGGTGCGAGCGTAATTTGGCGAGTATGCATAGCACTCCCTTCAAGCACCGGCTCGAACGTGCCGGCTTGAAATACTACGCCTTCGGTTGCCGTACCGATGGTGACGGTACTGGTCGAAGTGTCGACGTTGAATAGCTGCGCGCTGCCGGCACTCTGCACTTGAAACGCCGC
The DNA here is from genome assembly GCA_036489905.1 of Saccharimonadales bacterium (SeqCode). Taxonomy (GTDB): domain Bacteria; phylum Patescibacteriota; class Saccharimonadia; order Saccharimonadales; family UBA4665; genus JAICLK01. Next base: position 6,903 of record DASXEX010000046.1, on the reverse strand, counting down.
CGTCGAGGTAGTCTTGACGTTGGCCGTGCCGCTTACCGCGAGCGCCCCGACAGTTCCCGTGCCGGCGATGTTGAAGTTGGCGCCGGACTGTGGACCGGCATTTTGGTTCTGTATGAAGTCAGTGCCGGTAGCCGACTCACAACTGGCAAAGCCCAACACCCCGCTGCCCGTCGTGTCCTCGAGACAGCTGCCCGCACTACCAAGCGCTGTAGGCAACGTCAGGGTAAGGGTTGCCGAACCAGTTACTCCACTCTGCAGAATGAGGTGGTTAATGTTGGTGTTATTTAGGAATTCCAGCTGTCCATTAACACCGCTGCTGCTACCGAGGATGGTTTGGCCAGCACCAACGCGGAACTCGGGACTACCGATTGGTGTATCTACCTCTAAGGCATAAGAAGGGGTAGCGCTCGGCTCGATATGTACGTTACCAGTATAATCGACGGCCAAGACGGTGGCGGCAGTGCCATTCTGCAAATCCAGTATATCTCCTGAACCCCCGTTGTTTGCCGCAATCTTAGCCGTAGTAGCCGTACCGGAAGCACCCTGTATGTAGAAGTTAGCGGATTGAGCCGTGCTGGATTGATTTTGTATAAAGCCGCAGGCCGAGGAACTCTGCAAACAAATGGTGCCTCCGACGCCGCCGGTGTTTGGCAGGCTGATGGTTTCGTTTGCGGTTAGAGTTGCAGTATTGAGGGTAGCCCCAAAACCATCAGCAGTTCCATCCGCAAAGACAAGCGAGCCTGCAACCGAGTGGCCCGAATCACCAAGTGTTACTTTGTTTCCGCTCGTGTCTACCTTGAGCTCGTTGTAGCCGCTTGAGTTCTGAACCTGGAAGGCGCTTGTAGAGGCAGCCTTCAAAATGTCAGTTGGGTTACTCGTAGCTCCCGTGATAGTGTCGACGATACCATTGCCTTGCAGTGTCAGACCGCCAGTTTGGCCTGTACCGCCAATGGCGACAGTGCCGGTCGTCATGGCAGCACCCAGGGAGATTGAGCCGCCGGCTTGAGTATTACCAATGCTAATAGTGTTAGCCCCTGAACCACCAATGTTAACGGTCCGACTAGCGCTACCATTACCAATATTCACATTGCCTGCGGATGCGCTTGAACCGATGTTAATCGTGCCGCCACCGGTAGTAATGGTAATGTTGCCCGTCTGCGATGATCCCCCGATAGCAATGTTACCAGTGGTAGCCCCCGTCCCGATATTTACATTGCCGGTATTTGCATTGGTTGATCCAATCGCCAGCGTGCCCCCAGCACTAGCGGCATCAAGTATTGGGGTCTGCAACGCGGTACCTGCTATGCCCGTACCACTTATCCAAAAATTGGACGAGCTCTGAGCACCACTGTTCTGGTTTTGAATGTAGCTACCATTAGCAGTTTGGGTAGTAAGCAGCGTATACGTGCCGGCCGCGAGCATATCCGGCAGCTGGAAGAGTTGATTACCACCAGTCGGCTGCAACAAACTCAAAGTCGAAGTATAGCCGGTGGTACTGTTGTACTGAGCGAGTTGACCTGCCCGAAATGCGTAAGGCACTCCTGTCAGTTGCAGGCGTGGACTCATTTCGCCATCGCCAATACCTGGGAAAGATCCGCCGGTAACCGTACCTCCGATATTTAAGCCTAGCCATTGCTGCTGATCCCAGTTAATGGTCGACGGGAAGGAACTAATTGATCCCAAGTTGACACTTAGGTAGCCATTGCTGACCTGCACTCGACAGTCGTTACCACCAAGTGGCCCACTGCACTGACCGCTACCGCTGTTGTAGGTGTAATCCTCAGTCCACTCAGCAGTGCCGCTACTGCTTACAGTGTACAACTTAAACTCAACATCGTAATAACCGTCCGGAACAATGGAGCCCGAGGCACTTTCCAGTCTAGCTTGAAAATTAATAGTATTGTTGGTCGCGGCCAATGCTGTGGGAGCTGCAACAAAGAATGTACTCAGAAGAAATGAGAGCGCAGCAAACAAACCAGCCACGACCAGCTTCAGGCAGTGGCGGAACAGTACTCGCTTGGTAGGAGTTACTGGCTGCATTTTTAGTTTTTTAGTTTTGATTTTTGTTTCGGTTTGATTTTTGTTTTTCCAAACCTAGTTCTATTATCCTCTTAGCGTACCCCTTATGACAAGAGGAGTTGAATACATTTTATGAAATTATGCCGTCAAAGATTAGATAAAATAGGTAGCGAAAATATGGAGTATTAATTACAACTGTTTGACTTACCACTTCTTACATACACCATTGCTGCGATATGTTGTCAATTATCAGAATAACAAAATACGTTGTAATAAAGATGAGGTAGAAATTTTTTCCTACTACTTTTCCACAGGGTTATTTCAAAATTCTACGCAATTTTTGTAATTTTGATAGTACTTTGATGCTGGCGATGACCGCGTACTTTGTGGACACGTTTTTTGGCCTTGTAGCGAATCGCTGTGACTTTATCGGCCTGCACGTCCGGCTCGACAACTTCCGCGCTAACTTTTGCGTCTTTTACCGAAGGAGTGCCGACTTGTATCTTTTCGCCGTCGATAATCAGCAGCGATTCAAAGCTCACCGACTTGCCAGCTGCTTTCAGTAACTCAACGCTAAGCGTCTCGCCTTCGCTAACTACATACTGCTTTCCACCGGTTGCAATGACTGCTTTTTTCATGGACTTACTCTGCTCTTGAAATTTATACTCAAGCAATCTTATCAGATAGTGCCCTACCTGTAAAGCTTCAGGGTTATGCATGCTCACTGGTTGGGGTAACAGGGATGGCCGACAGTTTTCTGAGTTCTATCGACTTTTCATAGTTATTACGTTACGGGGGTGGTATCTTTTCAATCATTGACCTTGAAATTTCCGCTGACTCATCTAACACCTTAAAAAGTGTTGTCAAAATTCATCCCCAACCAGTGAGCATGCATTCAGGGTTTACTCTTCTGAAACGAGATGGTCAGCGTCGCGTCGTCGACAGCACAGCTGGTTTCGTATTCGAACGTTTCGTCAAACACCAACTTCGTCGCCAATGCTTCTGCGGCAATCATGTCGTGATACTCGGTAATTGCCCTTCGCAAGCTTTCATCGGTCGTCGAGAGGCTAAGCTGAATACGGTCATCAACCTGCAGCCCCGCTGCCTTGCGCGCATTCTGCACAGCACGAACGACCTCGCGCACCATGCCTTCACGTTTGAGCTCAGGGGTAATCTTAGTCTCCAGCACGACCTGGAGGGCATCGTCCTTAGGATGCAACTCGATTTTCCTCACGTTCAGTTCGTCGAGGAGCATGCTAACGTAAAATTCAGCCTGCGGTGCATCGTGCGCCAGAAATTCAAGCTCGGAACCTTCCAGGCTAACTTTGCTGAGCGGCTGGCGAATCTTGATTTTTGCTGCGGCGCGCTTACTCAAACCCTGGTTAATGGCTTCGCGCAGCAGCACCATTTTGTCGAGTGACAATTCATCGATATGCCCAGCTTCCGGCCAATTGCGCAGATGCACCGATTCGCCGCCAGTGAGTTTTTGATAGAGTTCTTCGGCCAGAAACGGCGTGAACGGCGCCATGACATGCGCAAGCTGAACCAGGACGTAGTGCAGTGTACGGTAGGCGTTTCGTTGGTCATCGTCATCATCGCTCTTCCAGAAACGGCGGCGCGAGCGGCGCACATACCAGTTCGACGCATCATCTATGAACGGCAAGACCGGCGCAAGCGCATTCGGCAGATCATAGCGATCCATGTGCCCTCCAACTTCCTGAATAAGTTGGTGCAGGCGCGAGACAATCCATTGGTCGAGCGGATTCGTCAGCTCCGCACTCGGGTCTTCCAATTTGCCGTCCCATTCCCAGCCGTCGACATCCGCGTATAACGTAAAGAAGTCATACATGTTCCAAATCATACTAAGTTTGCGCTGTACGTCCGCCAGCTCTTTGTCCTTAAACGAAATGTCTTCGCCATTCAAAACGGGAGAAGAAAGCATGAAAAAACGAAACGCATCGACCGAATATTGGCCCATAAGCAGCATCGGATCAGTATAATTCCCGAGCTTTTTGCTGATTTTGCGGCCATCGGCGGCATTGATGAAACCGGTGCAAATTATATTTTTGAACGCCGACACACCGAAGAGCGCAACATTCACCGCCGTAAGCGAATAAAACCAGCCGCGCGTCTGATCGATTCCCTCGATAATAAAGTCCGCCGGGAAGCCGACTGCAAACTTCTGCTTATTCTCGAAAGGATAATGGAACTGCGCGAACGGCATGCTGCCACTTTCGAACCAACAGTCGAGGACTTTACCAATGTGGTGCAATGTTACACCGTCATACTCAAATGTAATATCCATGACGTTGGGCAAATGGTAGTCGTCGAGCTCCTTGCCGGTCAACTTTTTAAATTCGTCATAAGAGCCGATGACTTTCACCACATCCGTGCCGTCATTTCGCATACCGCGCCACGCCGGAATTGGTGTCGCCCAATAGCGGTCGCGCGACAAATTCCAGTCCGGTGCTGCCTCGATAATATTTTTGAAACGACCCTCTTGCAAGTGTTTCGGCACCCAGTTCGTTTTGCCGTTGGCGGCCAGCATGGCTTCTTTTTGGGCTTGAATATCCATGAACCAGCTCGGGTGTGCGCGGTACATCAACTTACCACCGCAACGATGACAATGCGGGTACTCGTGCTTGATGTATTCGACCTTTAACGCTGTCTTTTCTGCAACAAGTGTTTTGGCAATTTCTTTGTTCACATCCCAAATATTTTTGCCCTGCCAGCGTCCCTGGGTGTACAGACCATTTTCGTCTACGATCGATACGACCGGCACGTCCTCGATCTTGCAGAGCTCGTAATCTTCTTCGCCGTAGGCCGGCGCTTCATGCACGATGCCCGTGCCATCCTCGGCCGTCACAAAATCCGCCGCCAAAATCCGATGTGCCTGCGGCCCGTGGTTCTCGAACAAAGGATGGTATTTTCTGCCGATAAGCTCAGTTCCCTTGACCGTTTTCAGCACTTTGTGCTCGAGCGGCTGGTGCTTTTCGTCAGTAAAAACCTTTTCGACAGCGGATGAAGCGACATATATTCTTTTGCCGTCGTACTCGACTAGCGCATACTGCAGTTTTGGGTTCACCGCTATTGCCACATTGGCCGGCAGTGTCCACGGTGTGGTTGTCCAGGCCAACACGTATTCATCCGAATCTTCGAGCACAAAATAGACATAGACACTTGGGTCGGTGTCTAGCTGATAGCTGTTTTCCATGGCCACTTCGGATTTGGAAATCGGCGTGGCGTCCTTCGTACAATATATGAGGATTTTTTCGCCCTCGTAGATTTTGCCTTCGTCGTAGAGCTTCTTGAACGCCCACCACACACTTTCCATGTACTCGGGATCCATGGTTTTGTAGGCGCCCCGAAACTCAACCCAGCGTCCCAACCGTTCGATCGTGTCTTCCCATTCGGTGCCGGTTTTCACCATGGTATCGCGGCAGGCCTTGACGTAATCGGCGATACTGATTTTGACGCCGATTTCTTGTTTGCTAGTAATGCCGAGCTTCTTCTCGACGAACAATTCTGCGGGCAATCCGTGGCAATCCCAGCCCCAGCGCCGCTCAACACGTTTACCGCGCATCGTCTGATAGCGAGCCACTGCGTCTTTGACCGACGAAATAAGCAACGTGCCGTGGTGTGGCACGCCAGTTATAAACGGCGGCCCGTCGTAGAAAACGTACGAGTTATCTTTCGGCCGCATTTCAACGGATTTTTCAAACGTCCGGTGTTTTTTCCACTGCAGCACCAGATCTTTTTCGTATTCAATCGGCTTGCGGCGCATACCTTTTTTGAATTTCATGTTGCCTCCTCGATCTTGTACTTGCTCGGATCAAACGCCGGGCCACATGGCACGATCATATCCATATTGCCACCCCAACGAAAGCGTTCCATTGGCTCAACGTACACCACGTCGCCTTCCTGCAAATCATAATGCTCACCTTTTTTCGTCTCGATATAGCCTTTGCCATGCACAACTACGGCCATTTCGTGCGCTTCTTCAAGATAGCCATATTTGCCACCACCCGGGTATTCACCGCGAATCGAGATCTTGGCGACATCAATCGTGCCTGACCCTGGCACATATTCCCGGCCGTAGCATTTGTCGCTATTGCGAAACTCCTCTCCTTCTTCGTCCGACCATTTTTTCATGCGTCTGTCTCCTTCTAGAAGCAAAAAATCACCTCGTTTAGCTGTCAGAACCCGCTAGCTCGGGTGGTACCATCTGACTTCCAAACGAGGTGATTCTCATTTAGCACTTGGTTGTAGGCTGTCACGGGCTTGCCCGTCGGGTTCTAATCTCAATCAAATGATTTCTTCCCGCTGCATTCGTGGTTGATGGCCACTCATCCGCTGATGTATGACGGAACGCATTTCCCAAATTGTACCCTTAACTATAGCCGAGATAGCGAAACTGCACAAGCTATCGGCTGTAAACATAGCCCGCAACTTCATCCATCAGCGGTAAATTATCGCCCTGCCACGACTTCAGCATCTGCCCGTCATCCGCCAAAACCAGCACGGCCGGATATTGCAAGACGTCATACAAACTCGCCGTAGCCACACCGTCGCGCGTATCAACATCAAGCACATCCAGAACGCCAGCGCTCGACTCGTGCTGGTATTTGAAATCCCTGATGAAAGATTCGATTACGCGGCCATGCTCGGAATTCGGACGGTAAAGCACTAGCACCTTCATGTGCTTCAAGCATAGCATGTCGCCCGACATAGCTTCAAGGCGAACGACTTAGCTCATAAATAAAGTTCCCCAAGTAGTATTCGTTAGCTCATTAAAAAAGTACCCGTAATCTTCTATCATGCTGTCTGGTATGGAGGTGCGGATGAAGGGACGCTATATGAGCAAGTTAACTCGCAAAGATTACT
>DASXEX010000020.1:0-15776 GCA_036489905.1 Saccharimonadales bacterium (SeqCode) | reverse complement strand
AATACGGGCAGACAAATCCGTCAGGCCATTTCACAAGCTTCAAGTATTCATAACACGCTTCGTCTGTTGGGAACATATCTTGAAAGTCGATCACGTTTACAGGATACAACTTCATCGCCCCTCAAGGATACATCAATTATTTGGTGGTGTTAAGTGCATAGCCAAGATTCCGAATTCGGGGAACCGCCACGCCGGTGAGCTGCAAGTTAATCGTGTTCGTGCGAGTCAGCAAGCCACAATCGGCGATTCACGGCCTTCGACGCTCGGTCACAAAATCGTAGATGATAATAACGAGCACAATGAGCAACAGCAAATGTATAAACGCCCCGGCGATGTGCGCCACCAAGCCGATAAGCCACAATATGATCAGTGCGATGATTATGGCTAGCAGCATGGTATCTCCTTGGTTTCGCTTGGTTTCATTGCAGGTAACAGCGGTTTACTCAGTTGCGCGCGGCCAGATGACTTTGGCCTGCACCGCCGCATATTCCAGCCAGCCGAAGTCACGGCTGTCGGTGCTGGCAGCTTCATTGTCACCAACGACGAACAGCCGCTCGTCGTTAATTTGACGTATGCGCTTTATTTTCTCAAGTCCGTCGTGCCTGATAATCACGACGTCGTGCGGCCGCAAGCGCCCGAACCAACCACTGGCCACCACCACCCGACCGTCCCAAAATTGCGGCAGCATGCTTTTGCCGGCAATTTGCCGCAGAAGCAGCGGCTTAAGCTTTTTTGGTTTCCCAGAAAATTTTGGCAATCTCATCGATTTGATCTAATAATTTTTGCCCTTCTTCGGGTTCCAAATGGTGCTTGCACTCGCTTGCTTGCTTGATAGCCTTCCAGAATTTATCGTGCAAATCCGGATATTTTTCCAAGTGCTCCGGCTTGAAATAATCCGCCCACAGCACCATCAGGTGATGCTTGACCAGCTCGGCCCGCTGCTCCTTGATAAGCACGGCGCGCCATTTGTCTTCCTGACGTAAGCCATCGTACTTTTTCATAATCGCGTAGACGCTGAGCGCTTCGATGCGCGCCTGCGCCGGATCGTACACGCCGCATGGCAAATCGCAGTGCGCATAGACTGGCTTGATAAAAGACAACTTCATAAACCCTCCTTCGCTTACGCTTATTAGTATAGCTACTTTTCAGCTTTGTGGCTATGATTTAAGCGCCACTTGGCGATTTCGGCGTGGTGACCCTGCAGTAGAACTTCGGGGACTTTCATGTCACGGAAGGTTTCCGGTCGCGTGTACTGCGGAAATTCGATATTTTCGTCGTCGTTCTGGAACGATTCAATTTCGGTCGACCTTTCACCGCCGAGCACGCCGGGCAACAGCCGCACGACCGAATCAATAATAATCTGTGCGGGCAACTCGCCGCCAGTCAGCACGTAATTGCCAATAGAAAATTGTTTGTCAATCCATTGGGTCACGCGTTCGTCGTACCCCTCGTAGCGCGGACAAACCAAAATCAAACCTTTGCCGTCCGCCGCCAGTTGCTTGGCGTGCGATTGGCGGTACGTCTCACCGCGCGGCGTCGGCAAAATCACCACTGCGCTTGGATCGTTTTCTTTGGCTTTTTCGATCGCGGCCACAAGCGGCTCCGGCTTCAAAAGCATGCCGGCACCGCCACCATACGGCGTGTCGTCCACGGTTTTGCGACGCCCAAGCCCGAAATCGCGCAAATTAATAAGTTCGTACTGTACAATCCCGCGGTCGCTGGCTTTCCACAACATGCTGGCGCTCAAATACGGTCCAAACACCCCGGAGAATAGTGTAATAATCTGGATTTTCATCTAGGAACATCTTAGCACAAACAAAAAGAACCTCGCTTGGATGAGGTTCTTGTTGTCACATATAAAGCTCCCAAATTATGCAGCATTCTCCGCACAAGTTGGCTCGCAATGAGCTTGTCGTCGATTTTTGTTTTTGGAAAAGTTCGGTCGAATTTCGACTCCTGCTAACTATACATCAAGGTCGTCGAGATCTTCAAGTTCTTTTCGGGTTTTACTTACAACGTCGCTTTCGCCGGATTGCGGTTCGACGGGGGCGTTGTCGCCGTCATTGTCGTCCGTATCTTCAGCCGGGCTTGTGCTCGAAGTGTCATCGGTCATCGCAGTATCGGTCGTTGCGGCACCTGTGTCGCCGGCTGGAGCTGCGCTTGGGCTAAACTCGCCGTTGTCGATAATTTTCAGGTTGTAGCGAGCGTCGTTTTTGGTGCCGAGCGCACGGAGCAGCGTGCGCAGGGATTGGGCGGTCGCACCGCGTTTGCCGATAACGCGGCCAAGGTCTTCCGGGTCAACCGTCAGCTCAAGCAAAACCCCCTTTTCATCAATGTGACGTTCGACTTTTACTTCGTCAGGCTTGCTGACAAGCGACTTGACTACGAACTCTACAAATTGTTGGTCAATACTACTCATGGCATAATCCTCCCTTAACGGCTTCTACTCATTATAACAAACCGATCATAGCCGGGTTGCTTATTGAACCTTTACGCGCAAACATCACTCCTCCGAGCTTGACGACTTTTCGGTGTCGTCAGCAGGCGATACTGCCTCGGGTACTTTTTCGGTGGATTCGGCCGGAGCAGCTTCTTCGGCTGCCGGGATGCTCGTGGGCTCAGAATTATCTTTATTATCTACAGCTTGGTCAACTGGCTGATGTTTGCGAAGTTTATCCGGGTTGCGGACAGCACGCTCTTTGGCAATGCTTTTCTTGACCCAAACGGGTAATTTGACGCCTTCGTTCTCTAGCAATTTCACAACACGCCCCGAAGGCTGGGCGCCGTGGTCAAGATAAAACTGTGCTTTGTCTTTTTGCAGTGAAGCGGCTTTGCCGTGCGGGTCGTAACTGCCGAGCAGCGCAACAACCTTGCCGCTGGTCGGCGTCCGCCGACTGTCTTGCACCACCACCCGAAACATGGCGTGACCTTTGCGGCCGGTGCGTTGCATACGAATAGCTAGCATGTGTGATTTATTCTCTCTAATTCCTCAAGGTTTGTACATCAATCTCACTTTATTCTACAGATAACTGCCCCTGATGTCAAACGTAAATCAGGGCTTTAATGAGCTGGGATCGGCTGGTAGGTTCTAAGTTAATGAACGATTCACTGCTAACCTCTGCCACAAGCTGCCATAACTACCTTTAATTCTAGCCCTCGCGCATTAACTGCAGTTCGCCAGAAGCCGGCACCACTGCCTCAGCTATACACGAATAGTCCGTGAAACCTGGTAGTACTTTGCCATTTTGCGCGACATATACAGTTGCCCTAATATAATTTCCTGGTGCCGTATACTTATGTGGTGGTTTTGGCAGGCTCGGTAGTATGGTATTCTCGGGGAGTGTTCCGTTCTTGGAATGATCAGGGGACTGAACCGAAGTAGCACCGTTGTTATCCCAATTCACGGTGACCTCCTGCACCCATTGACCAGGCTCTAATGCATGGTCAGACACGGTGACACGCAAGCCACTCGGCCAAGCTTATGCGGCACGGGGTTATAGTCGACAATTTCTGATTTGGCCGTGGTTGACATGTTTCAGTAGTAGATGTTGATCCCGCTACAGTAGCTACTAGCCCTAAACCGGCTAACGCAGCCACTTTCTCACATAGTCCACGCATTACAATACTCCTTCTTACTTCTTGCAGGCAGAGAAGGTTTACATACCCATTGTACTCCGTTACAGAGAGAAGTTAAAAGCTCTAAAATTCGCCGGTAGAATCATCGCGTGGAGTATCTTGCGGCGACTATGGACTTACTTACTAATATTTTTTCAGCGCGGCTTCGGCGGCCTTTTGCTGGCCGGCTTGTTTGCTTGGGCCGCTGCCTTGGCCCTGCAACTTGTCATTCACGAACACGCCGACGGTAAATATTTTGTCGTGGTCGGGACCGACTTCTGTAAGCACTCTGTAAACCGGCGTGAAGCCCTCGTGGCTCTGGACAACTTCTTGCAAGTGCGATTTCGGGTCCATCCACGAGCCGGTTTCGAGAATTTGTTTAAACGTTATGAGCAAATTTTCGGTGATAAATTTTTTGGTCGCATCGTAGCCCTGATCAAGGTAGAGTGCGCCAAGGACGGCCTCGAAGCTGTTGGCCAAAATCTGGTCACGCGCCCGCTCGGTGCCGCGCTTTTCGCCGCGACTCAAGCGCAACAACGGCTCAAAATTACAACGCGCCGCGGCCGCGCCGATGCTTTCGGTACGCACCAGACTGCTGCGCCAGTTGGTCAAAATACCTTCCGGCTCGGGAAAATTAACATACAAATATTCGGTCGCCACGAGTTCCAGCACGGCATCGCCCAAAAATTCCAACCGCTCGTTGTGTTCGTGCACCGTTTTCCTGTGCTCATTTACATACGAACGGTGCGTGAAGGCCGTAACAAGCAGTTCGATATTTTTGAACGTGATGCCGAGTTTTTCTTTTGCAAATTCTTTATAAGCAACGTAATCCATCTGTAATTCCTACCGGTTTATGTTACTACAAGTTGCCTTCGCGGATTTTTTTCATGCCAACGAGCATCAGTTTGCCAATGTCCTCATACGCGATTTTCTCGACCGCATCGCGAGTCGGGAACCATTTTATATCGCTAAGCCATTCTTCGGGGTCAAGACTATCTGTGTTGCCAAGCGCTTTGGTAAGCCAAATGTGCATCACCATCAGCACCAGCGTATCATTACGGCGGTAACGGAAAGTGACTTTGCCAAGCCAACAAATCGCTTCGATATCCTTGAGGCCGGTTTCTTCCATGATTTCGCGCTCGGCGGTGGCACCGTTTTCCTCGCCCGGCTCAACGTGGCCTTTCGGAATCGTCCACCGGTTTTTGACGTCTTGGATGAGCAAGATTTCGAGCTGCCCGCTCTGCGGATTGTGACGGAACACGATGCCGCCACTGGTCGTTTCACGCACGACTTCGTTGATAGCCGGCCGCTGTCTGCTCACGAAGTCATGAAAACCTCTGAGCGGTTTGGGACGCTTCATGCTACCTCTTCTTCAGGCTTAGCTGTTTTTGTTTTCTTGGATTTCGTTTGCGCTTCTTTGCCGGCTTTTTTATTTTCTTTATCTCCAGCTTCGCCGTCACGTTCGCGGAGCGCCGTGCCAAGCACGCCGTTCACAAACTTGGACGAATTTTCGCCGCCAAAAGCTTTGGCCAGCTCGACCGCCTCGTTAATAACAACCTTGGGCGGCATGTCTTTTTCAAACTGCAATTCATACAGGCCGATGCGCAAAACTACGCGATCCATGCGCGCGATCTGATCGATCGGCCATTCAGGCGCAATCGGCTGCAGAGTATCGTCCAGTTTTTTCTCTTGCTTGGCAACACCGTGAACCAGCTGCTCGATAAACGCTTTGTCGTCCACCATGTCGCGGTACCGGGCGACATTGCGGGCAAGAACTTCGTCAAGATCGAAATCGCCGTCGCCCGCCTCACGCCGAAAGTCCTGCTCGTAAAGCGTCTGCAGTGCAATAATGCGGCCGAGGTGACGGTTCGATGCCATATAATTTTATCCTAATTTAATGTGCTTAAAACTTGACTCAGACTTTGGCAACTTTTTTGCCGGATTCGCGAATGGTCGTGCGAACTTTGACCGGTGATTTGCCGTTAACCTGGCGTGCCAATTTCATAACCAAGTGGCTGCGTCGCATGCCGGTGCGTCGCGGACTGGTGCGTTTTTTGGGAGGTTGTCCACCTGCCATAATCAATTTACTCCTACATTTAGAGTTTTATACTAACAAACTTATCTGAATTGTACCTGATTAGGAACCAAATCTCAACCCACCAACTTACTCCACTTAGCTAGCGGACAACCAGGTTGAGAATTTTGTCAGGCACGTAGATAGTTTTGATAATTTGCTTGCCGGCAATATGTGACTGGATTTTTTCGCTGGCCTCTGCCGCAACTTTGACGGCTACTTCGTCAGCGTCAGCCGGCAGTTCTAGTCGCGCGCGAACTTTACCGTTGACTTGCACGACGACGGTCATAGTCTCGCTCGCCAGGTATTCTCTGTCGTAAGTCGGCCAACTATCGAGGTGAACACTGGCGCTATGACCAAGCTGATGCCACAGCTCTTCGGCAATATGCGGCGCGAATGGCGCGACACAAGCAACGATGTTTTCCAGTGCCTGCCGCCAAACGTCGTGCTGGCCAAACGCGGTGCTTTTCAATTTGTAAAGCTCATTGACGCACGTCATAGCCGCCGCGATGGCAGTGTTGTAATGGTTCGCTTCGATATCTTCGGTCATTTTTTTGATTGCCGGATGGATGGCTCGCTGAATCGCCAGCCGTTGAGCTTCGTTCAGCTCGACCGGTTGCGCCGCATTATAGTCTGCGACCAAATTCCACAAACGATTGAGCAACCGATACGTGCCGGGCACACCTTGCGGATCCCAGCGCGTCCACATTTCTAGCGGCGAAGCGAACATCAGGTACGTTCGTAGCGCGTCGGCACCGTAGCCCTGATTGATGATATCCAGCGGGTCAATAATTATTCCCTTTGACTTGGAAAAATAAGAACCATCGGTGTTCACGACCTTGCCATTAAACAGAAATTGCTTGAAGGGCTCGGGATTGTCGAGCAGGCCGATTTTGGCGAAGAACCGCGTCATAAACCTGGCATAGAGCATGTGCGCGGTGGCGTGATCGCCGCCGTTGTAAAAGTCAATCGGCATCCATTTGTTGGCAATATCGCTGCCGAACGCCTGCTGCTGGTTGTGCGGGTCAAAGTAGCGCAAGAAGTACCAGCTGCTGCAAATGTAGGTATCAAGCGTGTCGGTTTCGCGCTCGGCTTTGCCGCCGCATTTCGGACAATCGACCTCGAGCCAATCTTTAGCGCGAGCCAGAGCACTGCGGCCATCGCCGCTTGGTTGAAAATCGTCAAGCTCTGGCAAAATTACCGGTAGATCTTCGTCCGGCACCAATTGCGGCCCGCATTTCGGACAATTAATAATCGGGATCGGCGCTCCCCAATACCGCTGCCGACTGACACTCCAGTCGCGCACTTTGTAATTCGTTTTTTCTTTGGCCGAGCTTTTTTGGGCTAGGTCTGCGATGATTTTCTCGCGCGCTTCGCTGCTTTCCAGGCCGTCGTAATCGCCCGAGCGCACCATGATTCCCTCGCCAGTAATAGCAGACTGCTCAAAGACTTTCGGGTCGCTTGTTTTATCGTAGCCGAGCTCAATCGCCCGTCCCACGGCTTGCTTCAAAAACAAAATATAGTGCTCGTAGCTACGGCTTTCGTCTTGCTCCCAGGTAGCCAGAGCCTCACGTGCGTCAATCCATTCCAGATGGAACTTTTCGTGCGCCTCGAGCTGTGATTCAATGGTCTCCGCGTCTTTCAGGATAACCAGCAACGCCGTTGCCTTTGCCCGACGATTGATGTTTTTGAGCGAATTATAGTAATGGCCATACGCGACCGCCACTTCCTCGTAACGCTCGATATGGGTCAAGCCGCTTTCTTCGCGCAGTTCCCGCAAAATGCCTTCATGCAAATCTTCTCCATCATTTCGGCCGCCAGCAAACAGTGAAGTACGACCATTGTCGAGTTTCGCGAAAGCATACTTTTGCGTTTTCGGGTCAAACACAACTGCCGAACCGCCGTCGGCAAACTGCTCATTGTCACGTTTGATACCGGTTTCCGGAGCGATTACTTGCCGGATGGGCAGATCAAACGCCTTGGCAAATTCGTGGTCGCGTTCGTCGTGCGCGGGCACGGCCATGATGGCACCGGTACCGTAACCGGCCAAAACGTAGTCGGCTATCCAAATCGGGACAGGTTCATTATTCGCAGGATTAATCGCATACGCACCAGTGAATACACCGGTTTTTTCTTTACTCGCCTGGCGTTCGACCTCGGTTTTTTTGGCGCTCTCTTTGATGTAGACTTCGACCACGGCTTTTTGTTCGTCAGTCACGATGTCTTTGACGATGTCGTTTTCTGGTGCAAGCACAATGAACGTGGTACCAAAAAGCGTATCCGGCCGCGTGGTGAAAACTCTAAGGGCGTCATTCCGAACTTGTTTCGGAATCTGCTCTGCCGCACTGCTGGATCCTGAAACAAGTTCAGGATGACGGATCGGGAAATCGATTTCCGCGCCAACACTTTTGCCGATCCAGTTTTTCTGGGCGAGCTTGACGCTTTCGGACCAGTCCAGCTCGTCGATAGCTTCAAGCAGTTCGTCGGCGTAGTCGGTGATTTTGAAGAACCATTGCTTGACTTCGCGCTTTTCAGCTGGCGGGTCGTCGGGGCCGTCGTGACGCCAGCATTTGCCATCGATGACTTGCTCGTTGGCCAGCACGGTTTTGTCGATCGGGCACCACCATTGCATGCGCGAATCCTGATATGCCAGCCCGTGCTTGAACATTTGCGCAAAAATCCATTGCGTCCATTTGTAGTATTCCGGCAGGTGCGTGGTGATTTCCTTTTCCCAGTCGTTGCTCCAGCCCATGGCTTTGTACTGTTTGTGGTAACCGGGGATAATCGTGGCCATCGACTCCTGCGGCGAGACTCCGGATTTGATGGCGTAATTTTCGGCCGGCAAACCAAACGCGTCCCAGCCAACCGGATGGTAACTTTCAAAACCCTGCTGCCGCTTGAAACGCGCTTTTACATCACTGATGGTGTAATTCATGGCGTGACCAATATGAATACCCGCGCCGCTCGGGTAATTGAACATGCTCATGGCAATGTATTTGGGCTTTTTGCTATTCAAATCGGCCGTGTACGTGCCGGTTTCTTCCCAAATTTTTTGCCACTTCGGCTCGATTTCTTTCGGATTATATCGCTGCAAAGTAAAAACTCCTCGTCGTTAATGAAATTATATCTGAAAATGAGTAAGAATGCGCCCTCTATGGGCAAGGAGGAGTTGCTGAAATTGTTGCAGCTGCGTCATGCTTCGGATTATAGCAGATTTTGCCAGAATCGACCGGTGGATGCTATTCGGTTATGCCTTGAGATGACGATGGGTTGCTGGATTTGCCCAATTCGCTGGGCTGCAGGCCGCCGAGGTCGAGGGAAATCAGCAACTTGTCGATTGATTCGGCACCTTTGGGGGCAGTAACCGTGACCGATTTGTTGCTCGGTGTCAGCGTAAAGTTCGCGGTCGACGTAGTGTTACCGCTGGACGACTGCTCGTTGTCGGCAAGCGCGAATGCGGTCTGGTGCGTCCGAGTATTAAGCGTCAAATTAAGCGTTCCCTTGTCCGGATTGGTCCCGTCTTTACCATTGTAGGTCATCACAAACGGATAGGTGCTTCCACCTGTATAGTTCTGCGCGATGCTAAACACCGACGAGCTTTTATACGGGTCGGTAAACGATACTTTGCTCACCAGCGGCGTTTTGGTATCCACCCACATATCGAATGTGTATTTGGTGTTGGCGCGCTTGACACTTTGCTGCAACGAACTAATGTTTAGCAACTGGCTCAAACTTTTCTTGTCAGCTGTTGTTGACCAGTGGTTCAATTGACTGCTGTCGAGCGCCTTGCCAAGCGCCATCACATACGCTTCGAGGTGCGCTTTATTGTAGCCGACCTGGAAATGATCGGCAGCTTGGCCGTTCAGAGTGGTTTTGCCGAGATACTTTTCATTTGTCAGCACAGCGGTCGAACCGTTGGTCGTGAATATGTATTGTTTATTGACGGCTTGCGCCTTGTCGAGCGCATTCTGCACTTCAGCATTCGTCGGTGTGATGTTGGCACCCGAACCGCCGCCGGCTGCGTGCTTCGCGGCGCTTTCGTATGTTTCGAGCAGCGTGTGATCGACCACAATCCATTTGCCGTCCAAACTGTCATACTGCTTCAGGCCAAAGCCGTCCAGCAGTTGCTTGATACCCGTGACCTGAAAATATACGTCCGGCGTCGTGTTGCCGGAAGCCACGACGCTGCGAACATTCACGTTTACTTTTTCGCCTAGAGCGTCAATATTTGATTGCAAGCTTCCATCCATATTTTTGCCCAACGTGCCAGCCAGGTTCACGTCGTAACTGCCACTGCTGCTTTTGACATGCACCGCGCCACTGAATGACCAGCTTTTGTAATTCGCTTCCGATTCCTGCTTGGAATAGTCAATCAGTTTGTCGACCGCTTTGCCGCTGTTCGTCAGCGCGTCGCCATACAGGTGGCTCGGCGTGTTTGGCAAATAAAATGCAAATACGTAGCCGGCGGCAAGCAGCAGGATTACCAGCAACGCACCGGCAAATAGCTATAAGCGCTTTTTCGATCGTTTTGGCTGCTGAGAGTTTTGCCCAAAAGTTGGCTGGCTTGGCGGCGTGCTATCGCCTGACACGAAGCCTTGCTGCGGCGCGAAGCCAGGCGTGTCCGGAGTGCCGCCCGATCCAACCACCGGCCCGGAAACCGTTGGGCTAAACACGCTGCCTGCCAGCACGGAATTCGGCGCGGAGCTCGTGCCCAAACCTGGCGACGCTTGCAATGGCGGATTCACTGGAGTTGCCGGCAACGGCGGAGTCTGCGCCGGCATCGGCTCGGCGTTAGGTTCGCTCGGTGTTGGCTCAGTTGGAGCATTCTGATGGTTCTGCGGTTCAATTACGTCCGGCGGCATATTTTCTTATTCCGTTTAGGGTTGATACCCGTGATTATACAGAAACTCTTCAGCAAAACACAAATTGCTTGTGCTATGGGCGGCCGTAGAATTCGCCTTTTTGGCCGGGCTGGAGACCGAGCAATTGGCTGACGGTGACGAATTGGTAATGCTCAGCCTTTAGCTTTTTGATAATCGGGTCGAGCGACTCGGCCGTGACGTGATAAATATCGTGCATATCGACCACGCCGCCGGGTTTGGCCGAGGCAATCACGGCTTTTTCGACCTGTTTTGGTGAATCGGCCGCCCAATCCTCGGGGTCTTCGTTCCAAAACATAAAGGTGAGCGGCACGTTGGAGATGACTTTTTGATCGACGGCACCGTACGGCGGACGAAAAAGTGTCGGCGCGGGCACGCCAGCCGCATGAATAGCCTTTTGCGTGAACGCGATTTGCTGCCTAATCTGCGCCGGCTTGAGCGTTGTAAAGTCCGGATGCGTCCAGCTGTGATCGCCAATTTCGTCGCCGTCCGCGAACATGCGCCTAAGCAGAGCCTGGTTACCCGCCACCCGCGAGCCGACAATAAAAAAGCTGGCGTGCACGTGCTCACGCTCCAAAATACTCAAAACTTGCGGCGTCGTGTACATGTCCGGGCCGTCGTCAAACGTCAGCGCGATGCACGGCTGCAGCTTGCAATTTACCGGCGAAACCCACGAATACGTAGCCGCCGATGCACGCGCCCGAGCTTCGGCTACGGCTTCTGCCTCCGCCTGACGGCGCGCGTCAACTTTCGCTTGTGCGATCAGCTCACGGTGATACTGCACGTTCGACCCGATGCCTGCCGCAACACAAACCGCTACAATCAGGCTCATAAAAAATTGCGGGCTTACGCCCCATCGAAAACGCCGCGTAATAATTCCCTCCTAAAACTGCTGCAGATAGCTGGTCGAAAAAACCGTCTCCAGCATCTTTCGCGCCTCAAAGCGTTCCAGCGCCAGCTCGACTAATTTCGTAACCAGCTCCACATTCGACACGCCGGCTTTGTTCCAGTTGTGCGAGTACAAACTGCCCGGCAACGGGTTGACCTCGTTGAAATATACCTCGCCTTTCGTGCTGTCAATCAGCATGTCAACGCGAGCCATGCCGGTGCAACCGAGCGCTTTGTAAACGGCAACGCCGAGCGCTTCGGCTTTTTTATACAATTCTTTTGGCAGGTCGGCCGGAACTTGGCTGTAGCCTTGCGCGCCCTTGGCACCTGACTTTTGGCCGCCTTTTTTGCCGCCACTCATGTATTTTGTATTAAAATCGAAGAAATCTTCGGGCTGGGTTAATGGCTGCTCAAGCAAAGCCGGCTGCGGCTCGTCATTGCCCATGATCGGCAGCGTCACTTCGATCAAATTCGGCACGGCTTCTTCCACGAGCGCTTTGTCGTCGTAATGCACGGCAACTTCGATGGCGTTCTGTAAATCTTTCGGGTCGGTGACACGCGTGATGCCGATGCTTGAGCCGAGATGCGCCGGTTTGACGAACAGCGGATATTTCAGCGTGCGGTTAATTTTCGTCACAAGCGCATCTGCGTCATGTCCAAACTCGTACTTCGCGAAATTGACCGATAGCGGCGTCGAGATATTATTGGCAAGCGCCACTTGCTTGGCCAGCACTTTGTCCATCGCCACGACGCTCGAACGGACATCGCAGCCGACGTATGGGATATTTGCCAGCTCGAACATCGCCATGACTTCGCCGTCTTCGCCGTGCGTACCGTGCAAAGCCGGAAATGCAATGTCGATTTTTACGCCGCGATTTTTCAAGCCCGGCCACGCTAATTTCAAACCGTCTGCGAACGACAACTGCACCGGCTTGTGCTTCTTGCACCAATCAGTAACTTTGCCGGAGGTAAATAGTTTGATGTCCCCCAGTTTTTTATCCGCGAACCACTTGCCGTCTTTGGCGATGTAAACCGGCACGACGTCGTACTTTCCGGACAATTCCAGCGGCTTGATAACCGAAGCAATCGCCGTCACCACCGACACATCGTGCTCGGTCGACCGCGACCCGAAAAACACGCCGACTGTTTGCTTTTTCATGCCATAATTATAGCACTTGTCGGAGTTGCCTCAGCCTATAATTTCGCGCCGCACGCTGCTGGCGAGGCTCGTCATAGTTGTGTACGGGAATAATCCATGCTTCTTTTGCATGCCAGCGACCGAATTCGACTTTGCCGGATCGTTGCTGATAAGTGTCACTTCGTCACCGACTTTTAAGTTCGTTTGCCCGAGGTCAATCATCGTGTGGTTCATACAAACCCGGCCGACGATCGGCAGCTCTTTGCCGTTGTATGTAACGCAGCCTTTGTTACTGAGTTCGCGCGGCACTCCTTCGTAATAGCCAAGCGGCAACACGCCGATGCGCATCGGTTTCGGTGCGGCAAACGTGGCGTTGTAACTGACCATGTCGCCTTTTTTGAGGTTAATCGTTTTGATGATAGTGCTTTTGAGCTCAAGCACGGCTTCAAGACTAGCCAAGTCCGCGTAATGTGGATCTTGCGGCAAAAGCGGGTTGACGCCGTACGTGCCGATGCCGAGCCGGATGGCATTCGCATATTTGCTCTTGATTTTCGTGCTGCCAGCCGTTTGGGCTATGTGGATCAGTTTTGGTCGGAAACCAGCCTCCAGAATTTTTGCGACATGCGCATCGAACAACTCCTGTTGCCTGGCGTCGAACGAATCATCGAGCTCGTTGTCCGCATCGACTAAATGCGTCATGACACCTTCAAGTTCTAGGTTGGGATATTTTTTCAAAGCGGCCAGATATTCAGACAATTCTTCCGGCAATACGCCCAGGCGATTGAAGCCGGTGTTGAACTCAGCATGAATCCGCACAGGCTTGCCGAGTTTACCAAACGCAGTCAGCCCGGCAACGTCCTGCACCACGAACGAGCATCGCTTGGTATCGAGCAGCCGAACATTCTGCGGCAAGACGTAACCCAAAACCAAAATACGATGTTTGGTGATATCGCGAATCTTTGCCGCTTCAAAGTAGCCATCCACCGCCAAATAATTGCAGGCTGCACCGTTCAAAATCTCAGCCACTTGCTCAAGCCCGTGGCCATAAGCGTTCGCCTTCAGCACTGGAATGATCTCAAAACCAGGATGCTGCTTTTGAATATGCATCACGTTGTGGAGCATGGCTTGCCGCTTGAGCTCAATCCGATTCAGCGGCCGGTAATCGTTGGCGGCCAGACGCCTGAGCGCCTTTTTGGCATATTTTCGGAGCATGACATTATTATACAATTTGATACACTGCCGGTTAAGCAGAATCTAGAAATTCCTCAACAGCTTCTAAATATTTCTCGGTTTCTTCGAAGTTCGCCGTATGCGAACTGTGCTCAAACAAAACCCACTTTGAGCCGGGTATATTTCTGTGCGCAATTTCAATTTGTTTCGGCGTCGCCTCGTCGTATTTACCAGATAAAAAGAGCGTGGGCGTGTCGATTTCGTGCAAGCGGTCCAGCACGCTCCAGTTTTTCAAGCTGCCCGTGGCGTGCGTTTCGCTCGGGCCCCACATCGTCTCGTATACTTGTGCGCCAGCTGCCTCGTCAGCTTTGACGAGTGGCATTGGGTACGGCTTAGCACGGCAAATGAAGCGTGTCTTAAACTCCATGTAGGCTTGCTGGTATTCGTATGAATCGGTTGTGCCTTCCGCTTCATGTTTACGCATTAAAGCGGTTGCCCAGGCTGGCAATTCATTGACTAACCGCTTCGCCTCCACAACCCAGAGTTTGCTATCCAGCAATGGGCTTGAAAGGATAAGCTTTTTGACGCCTGCGGGCTTGGTAAGCATATATTCGGCCGCGAGCGACCCGCCCCACGAATGGCCAAGCAGGTTGAGCAAATCCAACCCGAGACTTTTTCTGACCGCGTTCAGCTCGTCGATAAACACTTCGATTGTCCATAGCTTCGGATTATCCGGCCTGGCCGATTTGCCGCAGCCGAGCTGGTCGTATAGTACCAGCGGCTGTCCCCGTTCAGCCAATCCCGATAGGTTTTCCAGATGATAATGCGTATACCCCGGACCGCCATGCAGCGCCAACAGCGGCGTTTTTTCTCCGGCCACATCGCCATACATGATATAGTAGGTCCTAAAGCCTTTGAAATTTATGAAGCCTTCTCGCGTCTGCATAGCATTCTTTAGTGGTAACTATCCGGCCAATCGTTTTGCATGAGGACGAGGTCGGCGGTGGCGACAAAGTCGTTTCGTGCGCTATGAGTCTGCCGAAACCGTTGCAATGAACGGGACCTTTTTAAAATGAGTGTCGGCGGTGGCGAGTGCGAGGTTGTTTTGCAGACAGATGGCAGCGATCCAGATGTCGTTGGTCGGAATCAGTGCGCCTATGGCAGAAAGCTCGGCCCAAATCCGGGCGTAGATTTCGTTGGTTGCTTCATCCGCCCAAAGCACAAGCACTCTGTTGGAAGACATGAACTTGCTGAGCTTGGCATGGTTTTCCGGTTCGCGACTGCCTTTTTTAAAGCCAGCGCGAAGTTCGGCTTCGACTATAAACGGCAATACTATCAGCTCAGCGGTATCGATGAGCTGCTTGAGACCTGCAGCTTGGCCGCGCTGAAAAGCGGTGTAGGCATTAGTGTCGAGCGCCAATCTCATCCGGGCAGATTCCAGGACTCTTTGTCGATTTTGCGCTGGTCGGCAAACGCCTTGAGCTCGGCCTCGCCGATGCCCCCGCTGCCGTAAAGCCAGTCAAACTCACCCTTTTTTCGTGATTTGCCCGTACCGGTCGTGGATTGGCGCAGCGCTTCGACCAGCGTCTTATTAAAACTCTGTTTGCTTTTTTTGGCACGTAAACGCAGAATATTATCCACGTCTGGCGGCACATTGCGGATGGTGTATTGCATATTGCTCATGCCTACAGTTTGCGTTATGCGTAGGCACTCGTCAAGCGTAATTATCCGGCCAGTCGTTTTGCATGAGGACGAGGTCGCCGGCGGCGACGAAATGGTTGAGGTTGGTGTAAAAATTCAGCGGGTCGGGCTCGAGGCGAAGTTCGTTTTTGAAGTTGGCGGCTTCCAAGCCCTGTTGGATAAATGCAGTGACCGAATTTTGCATGAGGACGACGACGTCAGGATTTGCCGTGGCGATGAGTTCGCCCATTTGGCGGTGCACGTTTTCGGTTTCGCGGCCTTGGTCGACGAGGCCGGGCGTGACATAGAGTTTGCGCTTGGCGGGCAAATC
>DASXEX010000011.1:0-19703 GCA_036489905.1 Saccharimonadales bacterium (SeqCode) | reverse complement strand
AGTTCCATCTCTCCAGGCACTATGCCAAAAGCAAGTGGGGGCTGATGACCAGAATAGCTGCCAAGGTTACGGCTCACACCATTGGCATACTGGTGAATAGGCTGCATGGGAGAAAACCGCTGGCGTTGGCGGGGTTGGCGGGGTAGGGGTTATTAGCACAAAGCATAGTTGATTTGCTCGAAGACTTCCCTCACTTGACCTGATAATTTTAAACTCATATTTTGGCCTCGGGCCTCGCCTTACGGTTTTTCAAAGCTTGCATGGTGAGTTCGGTGCGTTGGCGGGCGTAGGTGCAGAAATCGCATGGGCCGCCCATGGCGGCGGTGCCGATTGGCGGCATGTCGCCTTCCAGGCATTGCTTCATTTTGTATAGTGTCGGTTCAACCCATGAATCGTCGCCGGGATATGGGATTATTTTGGTTTTGAATTCTACACGGTTGTTGAAGCCGTCGAGGTCTAATCGGCCGTTGCAGTAAACAAAATAGCCAGTGTTATTTACTTTCAAACCGTTCTGGCGCAGCAGCCATTGATAAACCTCGAGCTGGCGTTTGTAGCTGATTTGCCAGTCGGAATCGATGCTTACTTCACGGTCTTTGGCCGTAGCTTTGTAGTCAACCACTATAACTTCGCCGTCCGGATTCACCCACAAATCGTCGACGGCGCCGAAAACGTGCAAATTCGTCGGCTTGTGCAACGCGATCACGCCGACAAAATTTTCGCGCCAAGCGTTCAGGCCGGCGTGCTGATAAGGCACGGCTTTTACTTTATATTCGACCATCAGCGGATGCGGCTCGCCCTTCGCGCGGTACACGTCGAATTCTTTTTTGAGCAGCTCGTCGATGGCTTTGTTGATGTTGAACGGCGGGCTGTTCGGCCGCGAAATTTTCAGTCGGGCATCCAGCCAGAAACAGCGCGGGCACTGCGTGAATAATTCAATCTTCGACCGCGACACTTTATACGCTGCCGTTTGCCCAGGTTTATACGGCTGGCTCCGTTCCCGCCAATAATTCATTCTTTCATTGTATCAGCCCGCGTTAGAACTTGTACGAGCTCGGCCGGCGTGTTCGCGAGTCCAAACGGTTTTCCGGCCGACAACATCGGCCCATCGTTATAACCCCAACTCACTGCCACGGCACGAACATTGACACGACGAGCGGCTTGCAAATCACCCACCTCATCGCCGACGTACACGCACTCGTGCGGCTGCAGGCCGTTGCGACGAAGCATCACGCGCAAGCTGTGCGTTTTGCCCAGAATGCTGGCGTTACCTTGCGTTTTGGAGAAATACTTCGCGAGCTCGTACCGCTGCAAAAAGAGCTGGATGTTTTTGCTGCGATTGGAGCTCAAGGCGAAAAACTCGTACCCTTGATCGTGCAATTCCCGCAAGGCAGTTTCTATGCCGGGGAACGGCTCAATTTTGTCCATGCTGCCGCCCATCACTCTGCGCCCTTCGAAAAATAACAATGGGAAACGCCATTTCGGAATGTGCAACTCTTTGGCAATAGCGCGCATCGGTAAGCCCTCTAAATGTTTGCGCTGCTGAGGCGTTAGCGTTTGCGTCCCAATTTGGCGCGCCAGGAAGGATACGACAAAATCAAAACTGTCGGCGATCGTGCCGTCGAAGTCGAAGATTATCGTGCCTTTGTTCGCCATTTTTACGGATGTAAAACGCCGGCAAAAATCTGCCACGCCAGCGCGGTCTTGGCAACCAAGCTTATAATCATATACGTGCGTTCAGTGTATAAATAATTTGTCCAATTTCCAACTTTCCGATACTGCAAATACATATTTGCCGGAACGGCGGCAAACAGAACAAAAAGGCTGAGATAAACCCAGTGCACGAACGACGGCACGCCGCTGCCGTATACATGTGCGCTCAGGAAATAAATTCCCAGCACAATCCATGGCACGATACCCGCGGCGCAACCAAACGCAAATGTCAGCCAGTTCGGCTTGCGAGCCTTCTGACTCTGCACTTCCGCCAAAAGCCAGAGCAGATTCGCCGCCGCGCTCAAAACCCAAATCATCAGCAAGCTCGACACATCATACGTAGCGCTGAGCAGCGCGATCGCAACCAACATCGTGCTGGCGCTGAAGGCATACTCGATCCAGCGGATTCTATTGATGCCCTTTTTAATATCTTTCTCGTAAGCGCCACGGAGCTTGCTCGCCGCCAGCCCATGCGCAATCGCCGTCATGAACAAGAAAATCGCGACCACCCAAACCAAACTGACATCAAACAAGTGGTGCGTGCCAGCCGCAAACGCGGTGTGCCCCTGAGCCTGAGTTTGCAGTGTGTCCAACCCAAGGAAATTCGTCGTTACCGGATACATCCGCGCGACGCTCAGAATCAAAACCACCAAGCCTTGCACGGCGTACAAAATCGCCAAATATTTATTCCACCGCTGCAAGCTAGCCGGCGTAACCTGATTTTTCGTAGCGTTTTTGGACAAACTCTTGGCACTCATTATTCTGTACTATATCACAGATTACTAGATTGGCTCGTACGGCACGTAACACATGCCGTGGCTGGTGCGCTCGGCGTATTTTTGGTGGTAGGCTTCGGCTTCGTAGAATTCGGCGACTTTAGTAATTTGGGTGACGATTGGTTTGTCGAAATCGGGTTGAAGTTCGTCGCGGACTTTTTCGGCCGTAACTTTTTGCGCGTCATCAAAATAAAAAATCGCTGACCGATAGTTGTCGCCGATGTCCGGGCCTTGGCGGTTCAGCTGCGTCGGGTCGTGCATACGGAAAAACTGTTTGGCGAGCGTCTCAAAGCTTACCTTGTCCGGATCAAACTCGAGAAAAACCGCTTCGGCGTGACCGGTTTTGTGCGACGCTACATCCCAATATGTCGGATTTTCGGTGTGACCGGCGGTATAGCCCACGGTTGTTTTGACAACGCCGGGCACTTGATCGAAATAATATTGCACGCCCCAAAAACATCCGGCCGCGAATAAAGCTTGCTGCATTTTCATACCTCTAAGTATAATAGCTGATTTTATTGGCAGTTGGCGGCTTGCGGTATAGATGTCCATGCCGAAGTCGTGTCGGTGCCGTCGATTAGGACGTGCAAACGGAAGCTGTACGCATAATCGCTGTTCGCGGGCGCGCTCAGCAACGGCTGGGACGAATCGCTCGCGGTAAACGAAATCGTTGTAGCGCCTGCCGCAAGGCTTTGCGAGTTTGACGTGTCGCTAATTGGCGACATGCCCGATGTATTTGTGCCGGCGTCGATGCGCGTTTCCCAATACCATATCACGGTCACGCTGTTTGTGAGCGGGTTTTGCAATGTCGCTTGAGCCGACTGCACTATCGTCTGGCCTTGCTGGCACGCGAGCTGCTCCGGGGTAAGCTGCACACTTGCTACCACGGGTTGGGCCGGCTGACTTGGCGCGGTAGATTCTGGACCATCGCCGTTCGAGCCGGTTGACGGCACAGTTGCGAATTTGTTGATGTCGGCGTTCTTGCCAGCCTTCAGCCGTCTGCGGGCAACTCTGGATGAATTTTGCATAGAAAAATCGTGAGCCTTCATAACCAGCGCCAGTCCACCGCTCTGCGCATGTATGGCTCCCTTCGTCTCATTGCTCACCGGTTGAGAAATAGCTGCATCCACCTTGCTGCCAATAGCCAATGCGCCTGCGCTACCAAAAATAAGCGCTATTGCCATAAGTACGCCGTCATAACTGCGCAAACCACGCCAAGCATTCATAAGTAAGATGCGAAAAAGTCGTATCACGCCGCTCCTATCGTCGTAACGTAATGCACAGATTATAGCACAGCTAGGCCGTTTCTCATCACGCTTGTGGTTATGTGGCTCATCTGCACGTATTCCTCTGACACGTCGGCAGCTTAAGATGCGCTACGCCAATCTGAAGAAGTGGTGACCTGCTGAAGTTCTCAAAACCTTTGATCTTTATACGTTCACGGTGCTGTACGCCAAACGCCACACAGTTGAGTTTTGGAACAAGCTATACACCTACCGGAAAATCGTATGCAGGCAAAAGAGGCATACAAGCAGGTCTTTGTAATACAACCTAGCCCTGAGTACGGAAGTCTCTGATGGTGGCCTCTAGCTCCTCGTGGCTGATAGGGTCCGCCGATCCCGTAAGAGCTTCTTGCATGGCTTTCTTGAAACGAATACGCCTAAATAGCTCATTTAGATCAGCGCCGCTCATGCCATCTGTCGCCTCCGCTAGCCGATTTATATCTATGCCATCAGCGAAAGGTTTAAAGCCTGTCCCTTCTTGGAACGCTATGGCCTTACCGATGATGCCAGCCATGATCTCCGCCCTGCCTTCAGTATCAGGCATAGGAACGAGGAGTTTATGGTCAAATCTACCAGATCGAATCAATGCACCATCGATACGATCAAAACTATTAGTGGTGGCCGCCACTAACACGTTAGGGTTTTTTACGGCAAGGTCATTCATCTCCTGTTTGAAAATACCTGAAACGCTGTTACGAGTTGCGGCGCCGCTATCGGAGCTAGGCTCTTCACTCGTCCCGACGATTGAATCAAACTCATCGAAAAGAATTATAGTGGGTTCTGTTATTGCTTGGGCTTGTCTAAATAACTCCTTAATCTTTGCTTCTGAACTGCCGATCCATTGGTCATAGATATCGCTACTTTGTATTCTCCAGAGCTTGGCACCGATCGCATTGGCGAGCGCCTCTACTAGCATGGTTTTTCCGGTCCCTGGCTCACCGTAAAGTAGTACGCCCTGAGGCCGTTCAGCACCCCACCGTTTCATTACTCCTGGGTGTGTGAAAGATGTGGCAATATCATACAATTTTGCCTTTACCCCGCGCAGCCCTCCGATATCCTCAAGAAGAACTCGGCTTTCTTCTACGCTGATACCGATTTCTTTTTTCAACTCATCATCAGAAAGTCGATCGGCTGTGTTTTCTAATTGTTCTGGGCGGCCGACAGCGCCCCTAATGGTGTGTGCACCTAAAGACTTTATCGCGTGCGTTGTGTATCCTAAAGGGCGAGGCTGATCTCCAATATGATAGGTTCTTTTCAGACGCGTTAGCCTATCGGGGGTAGTTACACTGTTTGCGACATCCAGGGTTTTCATGAAGATTCGACTAACACCTCTCAACTGGCTCTGCTCGTCGACTGCTTGGACTGCGGGCGCGTGGATCTCTACCATTCTCGTATCGGTATCGCTTGGCTCAATACTAACCGCGCGGCGTTGATTAGTGGCATGAATAGATCCGTCATCGTATACGGTGACCATCATATCCACATTATTTTTATGGTCACGAACAATAAAACAATTATAGAAGCTAGTCGCACTTACTTCTAAGCGGTCCTGAGGTCCACCGCTCCTGAATCGCTCTGTGAACCTCTTTACGTAGCCCTTAATGTCTGCCGCAGATCGATCAAGTTGTATGTGAGCAGAGAGACCAACTGCAACTTCGCCCTCTGAGGTCGTTACAGGCTCTAAACTTAGACGAGCCCGCTCGATAGGAGTACCGAAATCCGCTCTATCATATACGGTAAGCCCTTCGGTTGTGGCTCGGTCGTATAGCTCACCTGGATTATATATTTCGGCCGTAGAGCCGTCCCAAAGAGCTTTAATGATATAAGGCTGCCTAGGTGCTTCCTGAGGAGATACTGAATCTGACATAACGCTATATTAGCATTAGATTGATTAAAAGTCAATATGGTGTCCTGAGCGCATTATACCCACAAGTGCCAGGAAAACGTGCAAATGGGCAGCCCGTGCTCGGCAGCTTGATTTACTCTTCTATATGTACGTCGCGCCAAAAAGCGACGTAGTTTGAAAAATCTTTTTTGACGGTGTCGATGGCCGAAGGCTTCGGCGCGGGATAGCTAAAGGCGCTGTCTTTGCTCCAATCATCGCCTTCGCCAACGTCAAAATATTGACACACGCCCTTCCACGGACAGGTGTACGGCGTACCGCTTTTGCGCAAAAATTCCTGCTTGACCGAGCTCGGCGGAAAATACCAGTTTTGCTCGATATAAATCAAATCCTCTTTCGGCGCGTCGGCGATTATCGTGCCTTTCCAAATTGCTTTCATATTTTTTCTCCTTCGATTTTATTATACTCCGAAATGCTATTGATTTTTATAAAATAAAATTAACTAACTTATAATTTAAGTGTCTCATTTAATTATAAATTCTTTGGAGTGAGGCTGCGAGCGAAGAAGGAGTTTAGGGAGATGAAAGCAATGAAATTGCGCGCGAGTCAGGCGTAACTGGTGTAATCATGGCTGGTTTGGCAATAAGCCCAGCGTTAGCCTGGCACCCGGCTAGCGCTATCAACAAGTCTGTCGAGTACGAAACCACGAACAGTGCATTGGTTGACGTCAATGACGCTGGCAGCGCACTCACCGTCAATTCCGGCGACACACTCAAATACGTCATTTAAACTCGGCAGCAACAGCGCACCCGCCAGCGACGGCGATGACCACATGGCCAAGATCGTCATGACGGACAACTTGCCGACTGACATGGAGTTGGTCGGCAATTCGAGCCAAACCCAAGACCACAAAGCTTGTTTCACCGGCAACAGCTTGGCCAACGACAACGCCCAGAGCGGTTGCGACACGACCGTCATCAAGGTGCACGTGCCGCCAACACCGACACCCACGCCGACTCCGACTCCTGCACCGCAGCCAGCTGTCTTGCCAAACATCGGCGCGGGCAACTTTATCGTACCCGCAGTCGTGGTAAGTATTCTCGGCTACGCCGGCTACTTGCTCCGCCTCAAACGCCGTACTGCTTCAAAAATTTAAAATCAGAATAGTAAAGGAGCCCCGATTCTACCGCGGACCCCTTAACCTTCTAAAATGTACAGGTAGGCCCAGAAAGTAGCGGCAATTGCGCGATGCCGCTCATGGTTATTGGGTTGCCTGCTAACGTCAAAAAGGTTACATTAAATAGATTAAGCGTAAAAGGAGCTTTGTATGCTGAAAGAAATTATTAACGAAACAACAGATGCGGTAGTCGCGGCAATTCAAGGCGCGGACGATATTATGAGCGCCGTGACGGGCACGGTGAAACACCAAATTGTCAATATTTTCCAGGGCACCGGCGAGGTTTCGGCGGCCGGGATCGAAAGTATCGCGTCGGTTGCCAGCGGCGCCGTTCACGGGGCAAGCCAGGTCGGCACGTCTTTGACTGATGCGGCAGGCGACATCATGCACGGTGCGATCACCGGTGTTGGCCAAGTCGGAGGCGACGTCATCGCGGCGACACGGGCAGCCGCCCAAGGCGTAATCCAAGCAACGAGTGAAACCGGCGGGGATATCGGCGCGGTAGCCGTCTCGACGGTCGAAGGCGCGATCAAGGCCGCCGGCAATGTCGGCGCCGACACATCCAAAGCAGCCGAAGCGGCAGTAGGCGGTGTGCTCGATGCAGCCAGCGATGTCGGCAGCGATGCCATCGAAAAAGCGCGCGACGCTCTACTCGGCTCGGCCAAATTGCCGCGAGACGTAATCGAAGCCGCCATCAACGGCCACCACAAAACACAGTAAAACTCCAGCAACTCAAATCACATTTTCCCTATCTGCTCGAGGACTGCCCCCAAATTCCCGTTTGGTTCTAGAATTTAGGAACTTGCGCTAACAGTAACGTGAGCGTAGCATAAGCATATCGAGGAAGGTGGGCATGTTTAAGAAAGTTCGGGCGCTGTCGACTACCAAAAAGGTGGCCGGCGGTTTGTTAGTGTTTGCGATTTTGGCGATAGTGGCCGGCGGTTTGCAATCCGAGCCGCCAAAACCAGTACAGCTCAATGCGCGATCCGCTAGCTCCAGCCAGGTTCGGGGCGATGCTACTTCCACGCCGCAAGTCACTACCAAAACCGTCACCAAAACGGAATCGATACCATATCAAACCGTTGCGCACTATGACGCAAACCTGCCGAAGGGCCAAAGCGAAGTCACGACACAAGGCGCGTACGGCACCGAAACGCTGACGTACAAAATCACGTACACGAACGGTCAACAAACCGGCAAGCAGCTGCTGAGCAAAACCGTTACGACTTTGGCAGTCAACCAAGCCACCGCCATCGGCACATACGTTGCGCCTGCTCCAGCTTCATGCCCGAATGGGACTTATGTAAACTCCGCCGGCAACACGGTCTGCAGTCCCTACCCCGCGCCATCAACTCCGGCCGGCGCCACCGCTCAATGCGTCGACGGCACCTACAGCTTCAGCCAATCCCACAGCGGCACTTGCTCCCACCACGGCGGCATCGCAACGCGGCTGTAGCGCTGTAGCGAAAACTATTTCAGCTGCCCGCTAAATTGGTTGGCATCCTTCAAGTTTTCCCAGAAAATGACGCTTGTCTTCGGGATGAACATTGCATCTTGGGGTTTGTGTGGCTCATTGCCTAGCTTTACGAGACTGCTGCCAGAAGACGAAAGGTAGTAGATATCGGTCAACTTATAATCACTACTGTCGACAAACGACAAATGTCCGAAGTATACCTGGCCGCCAGTCGAGCCCGGAACATTGACAAAGACGGCCTGAAACTTACCACTTTGTATTGAGCCGGCTAGCTTGTTCGACTCTTGAGATTGTTGTGTGTTAAGGCTATTTACCTGGGATTGGAGTTTGTCAATGCGATTTTGCTGCAATGAGTAAACACTAGCCGCCGTTACGGCCAGCAAAACAAGAAATATAACCGACATCGCAAGTAGCAGGCTTGATGTTTTTGTTTTACTTCGAGGAAGATCCTGTATTGTCCTGTTTGATGGCTGACTCGTACCTTCTGGCGGCATATCCTCTCCCTTCACTTTGGTTTCAGTATTGCTGAAAGGTAGCGAAAAAGCAAACGTATTTATATAGACTTTGAAGCAAAAGTGACTACGCTATGAAAATTTCCCTGGCCGACGGAAAGGCGTTGTAATCTTTCGCGGAAAAGCTGGCGCAGTAGGCGCCGGTGTCGGCTACAGCGGCAACGTCGCCGATGCGAGCTTTGTTCATGTGCCGTGGAGCAATGCTTTCTGGGTCACCAGCTGCGGGCGTGAGGATGTCGCTGGTTTCGCAGTTGTGACCGACCACGATGTAATCGGTCTGATTGGTTGTGTCGTTCAAGATTTCAATTTCGTGCTGCGCGCCGTACATCGCGGGACGGATGATGTCGTTCATGCCGGTGTTCAGTCGCAAAAATTTGTGGCCGTTTTTGCCGGTGTCGACGATGTCGTTGACTTGGGCGAGCAAAATGCCGGCGTGCGCGACAAGCCACCTGCCGGATTCAATCTCCAGCTTTAATTGCCGGCCTGTTTCATCGGCAAATTTTTGTAGCTGTTCGGCGAACACTTCGGCAACTTGCTGCATGTCGGTCTCGCGCTCGGAACTTTCGTAGGCAATTTTGTAGCCGCCGCCAATGTCGAGCGTGGTGACATCCGGCATGTCTCGAACTATCGATAACGCCGCGTCAATCACCTTTGCCCACGCCGACGGATCAGCGCCCGTGCCGACATGAATGTGTAGACGGTCAATTATAATATTTTTGGCTTTTGCTAGCTGCAGCGCGGCAGTTAGGTGCTCGTGCCACAAGCCGAAACTAGAGTTTTTGCCAGCGGTCGTTAAGCGATTGTTGTGCCCGTAGCCGACGGGCGGATTGACGCGCAGCGCCAGCCGACTGCCAGGCTCGGCCACAACCGTAAAAAGTTCAAGCTGATGCATTGACGTCGCCACATACTGCACGCCCGCACTCAAAAGGTCGGGCAAATTATGCGCCGACTGCTGGCTGGACAGGCTGATTTTGTCGCCAGCGATTCCCTGCCGCAAAAGTTCATCGGCTTCATAGCTCGAGCTCGCATCGAAATGCAGCCCGGCCGCATCGAACAGCTTAATAATTTCCGGATGCGAATTCGCCTTCACCGCATACCGAACCGTGTGCCCAAATGGCAGCTCGAGCGCCAGCAGTTCCTCAGCTTTGGCCTGCAGCATTTTCCTGGAATACACAAACAACGGCGTGCCATGCCGCGCTACTAACTCACTAGCTTGTTTTTCCGAGAGCCACATTGTAAATTACTCTCTTATTCTGACTTGGGCTTAGGTTGCTTTTCGTCGAATTTTAATTCGGGATAAATCGATTTGGTGACTTCGTCGACTTCGCGGCGAAGTTGCGGGAACGGGACGCCTTCGCGCGCGGTGACACCTTCGAAAACCCAGAAGACGCGCTCAGAATAGCCCCAGCCGCACGTCGGCGGCATGCCGTATTCCAGCATTCCGACGTAGTCGATATCAAGCATCATTGCCTCGTCATCGCCGGCGTCGCGCATGCTCTGTTGCTCGACAAAGCGATTCAGCTGGTCAAGCGGGTCGTTCAATTCCGAAAACCCGTTACCAAGTTCGCTGCCGGCGATGACCGGCTGGAAGCGCTGCGTAGATTCCGGATTATCGAGATTCGCTTTGGACAGCGGGCTAACAAATTTTGGCGTGTTAATCAGCCAAATCGGGCCGGCCACGTCTTTGCGGATATTTTTCCAAAGCTTGTCGATGCCACGTGCTTTATTTTCGGTTTGTTCGACTTCGAGCTTTTTGTCGGTCAAAGCTTTTTTGACTTCGTCGAGCGTGCAATTGTATACGTCGATATTGTAGTGCTTCTTGATAACTTCAGCGTAATCCCATTGCTCCCAATCTTTGGACAAATCAATTTCGAAATTACCGATTTTGAACTGCGATTTGCCAAAAGTTTTTTGCAGCACATAGCGGTACATGTCAGTCATAAATTTCATGCCATCTTGCCAGTCGGCGTAGGCCCAGTACCATTCCATGGCCACGTGTTCGGGCAGGTGTTCGTCGGAATAGTTTTCATTTCTAAAACGCGGGCCAATGTCGAAAACCTTTTCGTAGCCAGCACCGATGAGTCGCTTCAGCGGCAGCTCGTGAGAAATGCGCAAGTAGAAATCCTGGTCGAGCGCGTCCATGTGCGTCACGAACGGGTTGGCGTCGGCACCGCCGGTGGTGTGCTCGAGCACCGGAACATTGATTTCTATAAAACCGTTTTGCAGCAGAAATTCACGCGTGGCCTGCCAAAAATTGCTGCGACGGACGAAACGCTGCCGCACGTTTTCGTTAACATTCATATCGACGTAACGGCGGCGCAGGCGCTCTTCCTTGTTTGTAAAACTTTCGTGTGTCGTTGGCATCGGCCTGAGCGATTTCGTCAGCAGACGCAGGCGCTCAACGCCAACCGAAATCTCGCCGGTCTGCGTTTTGATGACTTTGCCATGCGCTTCCACGAAGTCACCCGTGTCAAGCAATGGCAATTGCTCAAGACCGAGCTGGCTTTCGGCCGCGTTCAAGCCCGCAACTTCACCCTCGCGGAAAAAAAGTTGCAACGAGCCGCTGGCGTCACGAATCGCCACAAAGGCGATTTTGCCGAAGCGGCGGATGTTGACAATTCGCCCAACTATATCGACCGGCTGGCCCTCGAGTTTTTCAAATTCACTCGTAATTTCGGCCAGCTTGTGCGTACGTTCGGCATGTGCCGGATATGGGTCAATCCCGAGCTTTTTCAGCTCGTCCAATTTGCGCAACCGCTCGTTGCGATAATCTTTCAGTGTCGCCATGAGATAGATTATAGATTATAGGAGTGAGATTTCAGAATAAAAAGTTCGAAACTGTCCGCGTTCTTAGCTCCAGAATTTATAATCCAGATTCTAATTTCCAGTTTTTAGCCGATTTCAACAATCTTGTAAACGGTGGTTTCGGCGGGGGTTTTTATTTCTACCGACTCGCCTACTTTTTGGCCGAGCAAGGCTCTGCCGATCGGCGATTCATCGGAAATTTTGCCGTTCAGCGGATCGGCCTCGACCGTACCAACTACCTGGAATTCTTTGGCTTTACCATTGGAGCTTTTTAGGTTAACCGTGCTTCCCAGCAAGACTTTGCCGTCGCTTTTCGGCGCTTTGATGAGGTCGGCGTTCTGTAAAATGTGCTCGATTTCGGCGATGCGCGACTCATTTTTTTCCTGCTCCTGGCGCGCGGACTGGTATTCGGCATTTTCGGCAAGGTCACCGAATTCCCGGGCGGTCTTGATACGGTCGGCAACAGCGCTTCGCTCGGCAATCAAAGCCTTGAGCTCCGCTTCAAGCTCAGCAATACCGTCTTTGGTCAGTCGAAATTGTTTGTTCATCATAGCTTCGCTCCTCTTATGTAGTATGTTGTTCGTGTCTGTTTGTTCAGAACTAGATGACTCTTAATATTATACCTGCCCCTTGGAAGTGGGTGCCAATATTTCAATCACCTCTTCTTTGGTCACAAGTTGCGGTTGTGCGGATTGGCGCGCCTTGACTTCGAACTTGTCCTCGGAAATTGTCCTCTCGCTCACGACCAGTCGATACGGGATGCCCATGAGGTCGGCATCGGCGAATTTTCCGCCCGGACGTTCATCACGGTCATCATATAGTACCGCAACATTTTTCTGAGTCAAGTCTTTATATAGATTATCCGCAGCTTCCACGACCTGCGGCTCATCGCCAAGCCGCGCGAGGTAGACTTTGAACGGTGCGATTGCTTCGGGCCAAATGATACCTTTGCTATCGTGGTGGGCCTCGACAATTGCCGCCATAGTCCGACCGATACCGATGCCATAACAGCCCATATAGTATTTCTGCCGCTTGCCAGAGTCGTCGGTATATTCAGCGCCATTCATCAAGTTGCTGTAATGATACCCAAGCTGGAAAATGTTCCCTACCTCGATGCCACGCTTTTCTATCAGTTCACCACCGTCCGGGCTTTTCATGCCAGGTTGTGCGAGCGCGATATCGGCTTCGACATCGGGCTTGAAGTCACGATCGATGTTAATGTTCAGCAGGTCCGCGTCTTTCTTGTTGGCACCTCCGTAGGCGTTCCTGATGGTGCGAAGCGACCTGTCTGTCACGATAATCACTTCGTGTCCGCTCTTCTTGCCCTTCTTGGCGAATGCGACCGGCGATATGAACCCTGGCTCGCTGCCTAGGTCGTCGCGGATTTCTTCTTCGGTAGCCGAGCGGAGATCATACGCTTTGGCTGCCTGTATAAGCTTCGTCTCGTTAACGTCGAAGTCGCCACGAATGATTGCCAGTACATATCGCTTAGTTGCTTCGTCAAAGTACAGCACATCTTTTATCTGTTGCCAGAGTGGCATATCGTGCAATTTCACTCCATCTTCCATGGTAGTGCCGCGCTTGGCTTCGACCGGTTTCATTTCCTGAAGCACTTCGTCGACGTTCTTGTTCTCGATTTGGAACGTCGCGACGTCTTCGTGTGCGGCGTAGCCACTCGCGGGATCGATAAAGTAGCGGCTCTCGCCCGTTTCGCTTTCCGAGACAAACTCGTGGCAGTACTCACCGCCTATATAACCGTTGTCCGCAGCTACAACGTCTGTATTTAGCCCTAACTCTTTAAAGATAGCTGCGTAAGCGTCCCACATCTGCTGGTATGTCTGTTTGAATTGCGCCTCGGTGCCGAAACTATAGGCGTCCTTCATAACGAATTCACGCACGCGCAGCAAGCCGCCGCGGGCGCGCATTTCGTCGCGGAATTTGAGTGAAAATTGATAAATATTGAATGGCAAATCTTTGTAGCTGATATTGAACTTGCGCACCAGGTCGACCGCCATTTCCTCTGCAGTACCGCCGAGCGCAAACTCAGCACCGCGCCGATCCGCAACCTTCATTAGCTCGAACCCAGTAGTCGTAGTACGGTTAGTCTCTTGCCAGAGTTCTAGCGGATGCAGTGTGGGCATGACAAGCTCTTGCGCACCGGCAGCGTCCATGTGCTTACGAACGACTTTGATGATATTGTCGTGCACCCTCAACCCCAACGGCAACAAGTAGTAGCGACCTGCTGTAGATTCACGAATAAAGCCTGCTTGCGTCAGTAGACGATGCGAAGCTATCTTGTAGTCCGCACCTTCTGTCTTCGATGTTTTGCCGAACAACTGCGACATTCTCATAAGTTTTTACTCCTTTTCGGATGTTTCCAGTAATAAATTGTTAAAGATTACGAATAATATATCGGCCGCTTGGCCGGAATGGGAGTTGAAATCATCGAACAATGACGGTTCATTGGCGTCGATTATACGCTAACGAACATGGAAAATAAACAAACTGGCGAACGCGATGGCATTTTTAAGCCCATGTACGCCCATCGACGCCCACAGCCGGCCGGTTTTTTCCCGCAAGTAGCACAGCACGAGCGACAACGTGAAGGTGTCGATGGCTGCGACCCACAAAAGCGGCGCGCCACTGCCGAATTCAAGATGAGCACTGGCAAAAATGATGCTGGTGATAAGCGCTGCGACAATCTTCGGCAAACTCTTTTTCAAGGAAGTATACAGAAAACCGCGCACCAGGATTTCCTCGACAATCGGCGGCAAAATCACCAGACTGATCGCCGTGAGTGCCAGCGGCCCGAAGCCACTAGCCGTTTGAAATCCAATCTGCTGTGGCTGGTTGACATTGAGCGACGGAATGGCTTTCGTGGCGATGCTCAGCAAAATTGCGTACGAAAAAAAATACATCATGAAGCCGCCAAGGGCATATAACATATCGTCGGCCTTGATGCGCGTGAGTCCCAGCTTACCAAAGCCGAATTTATAGCGCTTAAGAAACCACCACAGCGGCAAGAGCATCAAGCCCTCTGCGATGACCACGTACCCAAACTGGGCCAACACCGAGTTGTTTATCCAAGTGTTCGCCTGCCCATCCGACCAGTGGCGCACCATCGGATAAATCGACAACAACAAGCCGCCTACAAGCTGCGAAACAAAATAAATGACAACCACAAACACGACAGCCACAACCGGGCTCCACGGAATTTTCGCTGGCATCGGTGCTTCGGTCTGCGTCACCGCGTCGTTACTCTTAGTGGCGCTTGACATCGACAATCGTGATTAATACCATCAAGCCCAAAAGTAAAATAAAACTCGAGCCGTACACCCATTCTTCAAAACTCTGCGTCAAACGCTTGCGGAAAAGGCGCGCCGCGAGCGTCAAAAACAGCTTGCCGCCATCGAGCGCCGGAATGGGCAAAATGTTCATAATCGCCAAGGTCAGCGAAATCACGGCGATAATCATCAGCATGAATTGGTACCCGAGCGCGCTGCCATCCTTCAAAATTACGAAGATACCGACCGGCCCAGTCACCTGGTCGCTGGCTTGCGTTTGCCCACTTTGGCGCGCCGTTTTGTTGTGGGTCGCGAAACCGGCGATCGTTGAGCCGAGGCCTTTGAGTGCCGCGCCAAGCCCCTTGAACGTGAGAACCGTAAACTGCTTGACCAGCCCAAGCGCTACCACCGGCGCCGACCACGTCGAACGCTGCAAAACATACGATATTACAGCTACGCCAAGATACGCTTTCGGCTTAGCCGTATGCTGGCTGGCCGCAACGACTTGTTTGCTTAGCAATGTTACCGTAGCGGTATGCGGTGTGCCGTCATGTACATACGACACTGCGACTTTCTGGCCGGCGAACCTTTTGATGGTAGTCTGGAAATCATTCATACCGGTAAATCGCACCGGCTTTTGGTTCGGCATGCCGATTGATACCAACTTGTCCTGAAATTGCAAACCAATATGCGCGGCCGGTGAGTTCGGCAACACGCCATCAATCAAGATCTGACGTTGGCTAACCTTCGTGTCGCTTTTAACCGTAAACTGGTTGTCGACGAGCTGCGGTATACCAATCCATGCCAAAATGGTGAACAAAACGAGCGCGGCCAGCAAATTCATGCCCACGCCCGCCAGCATGATTTTCGTTTTTGTCAGCAGACTTGCCGCGCCAAACGTCCCTGTTCCGGTGTCGGAATCGTGCTCGCCCTTCAGCCGCACAAAACCGCCGAGCGGCAAGGCGTTGATGCTGAACTCAAAACCTTTTTTGCCATTTTTACCTTTGATTTTGCGACTCCAAATTCTGGGCGGGAAAAATATGCCGAATTCCTCGGCATCCACACCGTTACGCCGTGCCACCCAAAAATGCCCGAGCTCGTGCACCACCACTAGGCCGATAAACAAAATAATGCCAATGATTAATAAAATTACGCCCATTATTTCCCAAATCTTCGCTTGCGCTTTGCATAGTCAGAAAGCACCGCCACGAGCGCTTGCTCGTCGAAGTCGGGGAAATTTGCTCCGGCAAACATCAGCTCGCTGTAGGCGGATTCCCACAGCATGAAATTGCTCAGCCGCTGCTCACCCGAGGTGCGGATTACAAGGTCAAGCGGCGGCACGTCCGGCGCGTACAAATGTTCGGTAATCATCTCGGCCGTGATGTCTTCGGCCACCACGCCAGCTTCTGCGATGCGCTTTGTCGCCTCGACAATTTCCTGCTGGCCGCCGTAGTCCAGGCACAAAAGCAGCGTGCCGCGCGTATTTTCCTCCGTCAATTTTTCGGCATCGTGAATCGCGGTAATCATCGCTGCACCGAGCCTTGCCTTCGAGCCGACTACACGCAACCGGATGCCTTCGCGGTGAAATTCCTTTACTTCATGCGTCAACACCCATTTTAGCAACCTCATGAGATCGCGAACTTCCTGCTGATCGCGCTGCCAGTTCTCCGTCGAAAATACGTACGCCGACACGTAACGCACGCCGTATTTCAGCGCCGCCTTGCAGACAATTTTCAAATTTCCATATCCGCGCCGATGTCCCTGCACCGCACTCACGCCATGTTCGCGCGCCCAACGCCGGTTGCCATCGACAATCAAACCGAGGTGCGTCGGCACCGCCATTTCATCTGCTTTTGTCATAGTGCTTCTAATTATAGCAAGCTAGCTGATTATTTGCCGATAAGGGCTTTTGTATTTTGGTGCAGTGTGGTTGCGAATTGAGCACCGCAAGCGAGCCGTACTTTCGGTAGGTGAGTGCGGAGCGCAGGTTTGCAGCCGCAATGTGCCGGAATACAAAAGCCCGCTCACTAAATAGTTAAAAGTTCTTTTTCTTTGGCTTTCGCCAGCTGATCCGCAGCTTGCTTTTGCTGACTCATGAGTTCGTCGATTTGCTTTTCGACACGCTTGACGTCGTCCTCACTCATCGATTTGTCCTTCTTGGCGTTGTCGGCCGATTTCAGCGCGTCGTGGCGGGCATTGCGCATGGCGATCATGCAATCTTCCACCTTTTCGCCGATTTGTTTGGCGAGCTCGCGCCGGCGCTCTTCGGTCAGTGGCGGAATCTGCACACGCACCACGCGTCCGTCGTCGGTCGGGTTCAGGCCCAAACTTTGGTTATTGCGAATCGCCGTCACAATTGCCTGCAAGTTATTCGGATCGAACGGCGAAATTTGCAACAGCTGCGCCTCCGGCGCTGACAATGTGGCCGCCTGATTCAGCGGCATCTGCGTGCCATACGCCTCGACCATCACGCCATCCAACATACTCGCGCTCGCCCGCCCCGTCCGCAATTTCTTCAGCTCATTTTGCAAATGCTCTACTGCACCGGCAAATTTCGCCTTCGCTTCATCAACAATGTGGCTTGGGTTCATTGCAACTCCTTCACACTCATTCTACATAATTTTTTGATTAATGACTTCCAAATCACGGAACATTGCGCGGAGCTCTTTGACCAAATCATGATCGGCGCCGAGTCTATGCTCGATAACCACTAACCGCTCGTGCCAGAACCAATCACGCCGACGTATCTTTTCGGGGCCGAATTGCTTCGTGGTTTCCGCCGGTTCACGATTGTACCAATACATAAAATCGCGGCCATTGTGCAGCATATCGGCTCCGCTGACTAGGCATGCATCGATCGGCGCGACCTTGAGCTGAGCGATATACTGCCGACGCGACTCGTCTTTGCCATAGCGTACTTCATCGAACGAGACCGCCTGGACCAGCCGCAAAACCCCAGCACCAAAATCAGCCTGCAATTGTTTTGCCGAGTATTCTTCTGCTGGAATATCCTCCAACACATCGTGGAGTAACGCCCCTAGATGCACCTCTCTGTCATCGGTCAGCTGTTGGACAATATAGCAAACGCCAAACAAATGCGTCACATATGGGATGTTGCCCACAGCCCTTTTATGATCCACGAAAAGCTGCGCCACGAGTTCCAGCGCGTATAAATATTTTGTCGAAAGTAGTTGTCTAGCCACGATTTCAGTGTCCTTAAGCGACTTCGCCGAGAGCCATGCGGTTGAAGCGGCGGATGACGATGTTTTCGCCGAGTTTGGCGATGTGTTCTTTGACGTATTGGCCGACGGTTTGGTCGGGATTTTTGATGAACGGCTGTTCCAGCAGGCACTTTTCGGCAAAATGTTTTTTGACTTGGCCTTCCGCAATTTTGTCGATCATGTCGGCCGGCTTGCCCTCAGACGCAGCTTTTTCTTTGAATTCGGCGGCGACGCGTTCGCGCTCTGCGGCAGGTATGTCGCCAACGCTTACAAATTCAGGAGCCGAGGCAGCAACGTGCATGGCGATGTCGTGCGCCAGATTTTTGAAATCGTCGGTGCGCGTCACGAAATCCGTCTCGCAATTTACCTCGACCAAAACGCCGATGCGGCCGCTGTGCACGTAGGCTTCAACCAAGCCTTCGCGGGCTTCGCGTTCGCCTTTTTTCTCGACTTTGGTCATGCCTTTTTTGCGCATGGCTTCGAGTGCTTTGTCGAAGTCGCCGTTTGATTCATCCAAAGCTTTTTTCGCGTCGGTCATGCCCACACCGGTCAGTTCGCGCAATCGTTTGATTTCTGCAATATCAACTGCCACTATTTCGCCTCCGGCTTGGCTTCGTCTTTGTCCGGTGCGGTGTCTTGCGTGGCTTTAGCACGTTTGGCTTTGCCCTGCTCCACGGCTTGCTGGAAATAGTCGGCGGCGAGCTGAATGGTTTTGATGGCGTCATCGTTGCACGGAATCGGGTGTGTCACAAGGCTCGGATCGGCATTGGTATCGACCAGCGCGACAGTAGGCACGCCAAGTTTGCGGGCTTCGCGCAACGCGTTGGCGTCATGGAGAATGTCGAAAATAACGACTGCGCCCGGCCGCGCGGCCATGTCTTTGATGCCGCCGTACAGCCGATTCAACTCGTCGATTTCTTCTTGGAAACGCTGCACCTCGAGCTTGTTATATTTGTTGGCAAGTTCGCCCGAAGCCATTTTGGCTTCCAAATCTTTCAGGTGCTTGATGCGCCCGCTAATCGTCGGCCAGTTGGTCAGCATGCCGCCGAGCCAGCGGTTCGTGACAAACGGCATGCCGGTATCTTCCGCCAGTTTGTGCACGATTTCCTGCGCCTGTCGCTTGGTGCCGACAAACAAAACCTGCTTGCCCTCGCCCGCCGTTTTGGCTACAAATTCCAGCGCCTCATCGAACGCCGCCACGGTTTTGGTCAAATCAATAATATGACTGCCGCCGCGTTTGCTGTGAATATACGGCGCCATTTTCGGATGCCAGCGGCTCGTCTTGTGCCCAAAATGCGCGCCCGCCTCCAACAACTTTTTAATGTCTACGTCAACAGTAGCCATAATTTGATGTCCTTTCTCTTCGATTGGGTGCTCATCGGCTCCTGCAAAGAATTCCGATAAGAGGATTCGTCCCCAAACTGCTTAATTTTTCAGGTTTGACTATACCAAAATTTTTGTTGTGATGCAACCTTGGCGACTTAGCTCATAAATAAAGTTCCCCAAGTAGTATTCGTTAGCTCATTAAAAAAGTACCCGTAATCTTCTATCATGCTGTCTGGTATGGAGGTGCGGATGAAGGGACGCTATATGAGCAAGTTAACTCGCAAAGATTACT
>DASXEX010000060.1:0-24486 GCA_036489905.1 Saccharimonadales bacterium (SeqCode) | reverse complement strand
GCCATATTATTTGGATGAATTCACGTTTCGCTTTAATCGACGGAAGTCTAAATCGAGAGGACAGCTTTTCTACAGACTGGTTCAGCAAGCGCTAGAGGTACAACCGGCTCCTCTCTCAAGTATCAAGGAATTTTAGTGGTGTTAAGTGCATAGCCAAGTTTGGGAAATACCGGAAGCG
Source organism: Saccharimonadales bacterium (SeqCode) (assembly GCA_036489905.1). Lineage (GTDB taxonomy): Bacteria > Patescibacteriota > Saccharimonadia > Saccharimonadales > UBA4665 > JAICLK01. The sequence continues at coordinate 24,308 of DASXEX010000060.1, read as the reverse complement.
TACGTGAGTATAATTGAGTACTATGCAAGACTATTGGCGCAAACAGGCGAATGATAAGCCATTGTTTCCGGATTTGTCGTGGAGCAGGCCGGAGAATCGGCAGCACGCTGGCAAACTTTTGATAATTGGCGGCAATTTGTATGGGTTTGCGGCGGCGGCTGAAGCGTATCAAACGAGTTTGCAAGCCGGCATTGGCACGGCGCGCGTGCTTTTGCCGAACGCGCTGCAAAAAACTGTTGGCCGAACATTTTCGGCGGGCGAGTACGCGCCATCGACGCCGAGCGGTAGCTTTAGCCAAAAAGCTCTGGCGGAATTTTTGCAACTTGGTGGCTGGGCCGATGGCGTGCTGCTGGCCGGCGATTTGGGCAGAAATTCCGAAACGGCCATTTTGCTTGAAAAATTTGCGGAGAAATTCATTGGCCAATTGACAATTACCAAAGATGCGGCTGACTATTTTACGGCTGCACCGCAAAAAATCCTGGCGCGGCCGGACACGACGTTTGTCATCAGCTTCGCACAATTGCAAAAACTCGCCGCTTCGGCCAAATTTCCGCGCGCATTCACATTCGGCATGGATTTGTTGCACCTCGTCGAAACGCTGCATGAATTCACTAAAAAATATCAAGTCAACATCGTCGTCAAACACTTGGAAAATATTCTGGTCGCAAACCGAGGGCAAGTCAGTACAACCAAACTCGAAAAAGACCAAGAAATCTGGCGCGTCCACACGTCAGCCCACGCCAGCGTCTGGTGGCTGCAAAATCCTGCCAAGCCGCTCGAAGCACTCACGACCGCGGTCTACGAAATTAGCCAAGCAATCACGACTCGACAATAGCTCCCGTCCTTAGCTCCTCGCGCAACCGCATCCAAATTTTGCCAAGTTCGTTACGTCCGTCACGATTTTGGCCCCAGCCCCAGAAATCATCTTTGGGCGAATCTTCAACGATTTCAAGGTCACCCGTCTCCAGCAATTTCTGCCGAACGTACGAATGCTGTTCGAGCTTCAGTCTACAAAATTCATACATTATATCTACTTTCATATCGTCCCAATTTTCAGGGGCGAGATGTGCATTGGCCTTGGCAATTTTATATGCGTCGTGAGCCGATCGGGCGTTGCGTATTTGTTCTACAAGGTAAGGATCTGAATCGAAAAAGTGAGAAGCTTGATAGAGGTGCTCATTGGTCGGCCAGACCATTCCGCAATATTCGACTTGAAACGATGAAAAATTATCGCACGTATAGAACTCACGTGGATAGAAGCCCACCACCTCGCCTGAAACGGCCAGCATGGGATCTCGGAATTGTTCAAGCTGTGTCATGGCATATAACGTACCGACTTATTGGTGCCGCGGGTCGGACTTGAACCGACACGGAGTTGCCCCCACGGGATTTTGAGTCCCGCGTGTCTACCAATTCCACCACCGCGGCAAGTAATGTGCGCTGCCTTCCGGTAGGCTGTCAAGCGTGTATTGTACTATACTTGCATGCAGAGAGCCAACACAAGCTCGCTCACTAAAGAACAAGCATATGTTAAATCCACTACTTCCTATCGACGAAAGTGAAGATGACGCCGACGAACGCGGCGTTGACCCATTTCACGACGGGCTGCGGCATGGCAAAACTATCAAGCCGGTGCATGATGGGTTGAATCCCGCCGCCAACCTCATCCGCGCCAAAATCGCCCATTTGTATGAGCAGGAACCGGGCGCCAAGCAAGAGCTTCGCGAAGCAAAGGCAGCCGCACCGCACCTTTCCAAACATCAGCAATTTATGCTGCATTTGAGCACGTCAGGCAAAAGTCTGGCCGAAATTCAAACGGCTTGGCACAAATATTATGCCGAGTTGCCAGACAAAGAAAAGCACGAAGTTTGGCAGGAATTTTACGAAGCGAACGGACGCGCTAAGCAGTCGGAAGTAATTGAACCCGAGCGGCAACAATCAACGCCCGAACCCAATCGCGGTGCCGAAAAAACTGCCGTGGTCGACCGCGCGCTAGAATACGAAGAAATGCCCGGCCGACACGTCGTCGTGGGCGAGCATGAGCCGCCAGCCAGTCAGCACAAGCCCGCAAAACACGCCGACCGCCGCAGCGTCGCCGAAATCAAAAAACAGCTGAAACGCCGCGTTAGCGCGGGAGCTTCGACTATGCGTTCCGGGTCGGGCAGCAAACTTACGCGCAAGCATCATGTGCAATCGCTGCTTTTCGGCCTTGGCGTCGGCTCGCTCGTAATCGTCATTTTGCTGTTCAGCTTTTTCAACGACTACATCATCGCGCCGTTCATCCAGCCGAGCCGGACGGTCAGCGCCACACCGCTCATCATTGGCTCGGGCAGCGTTGCGCCGACGTCGACGCCGGAGGTTATCATCCCGAAAATTAACGTCGAGATTCCGCTCGCCGGTTTTGATTTGACCACCCCGGACGAAAACCAGATCGAGAATTCGCTCGAAGACGGCGTCGTGCACTATCCGACAACCGTATTGCCCGGCCAGCAGGGCAATACCGCGTTTTTTGGGCACTCCAGCAACAACATTTTTAATCCCGGACATTACAAATTCGCGTTCGCGCTCTTGCACGACCTCGTACCCGGCGACACGTTTTACCTGACGTACGGCGACAAAGTGTACGCCTATCAAGTCTTCAACAAAGAAATTGTCGATCCGGGCAATGTAAGCGTGCTCAACAACGTGCCCGGCAAAGTCGCGACCGCCACGCTCATCACGTGTGACCCACCGGGCACGAGTCTGCACCGCCTGGTCGTTTGGGGCGTGCAAGTCAGCCCCAACCCGAACACGAACGCCACAGGCGACAACACGTCATCAAGCATAACCGCCAACACCCAGCTCCCCAGCAACGGCCCGTCGCTCTGGGATCGCCTAGTCGGCGGCGTCACGGGTTTGTTCTGATGAGTTCTTTTCCAAGGCACCAGAGCTTCATACTTTTTTAGAAAAAGTATTGCAAAAAGTGCCGGAGATTCCATAAAACGCAGTCCGTGGTTTTGCATCACTTTTGCCACCAAAAGTAATTGATCTGGTGCTTCATCAAGAAGAACAATTTGACTATTGATCTGCTGGTGTCAGCAATGCCGTACTGGTGAGTTGCGTGCTGGCGGCAGTTTTTGCTGTGGCGGATTGCTGAGCCAACGCGTAAACGTAACGATAGTTTTGACCGAAAAACGGCACATAGTGCGGGTTGGCGGCCATGAGCGTTTGGAAATTGGTGCTGTCGTAGTCGAAGGCCACGAGCTTGCCGCCCGAAACATAATTGATCCGGTCGCCGTCCATCCACACCGCGTGCGGCTGCGGCGCGTCGAAATGTGCATTGGCCGTGTAAGCGTACGTTTTGTCGTACTCGTCGTCGTAGACCGCAAACTGGTTGGCGTGCTCGGCCATGATGAACTGCGCATTGGCCGAAAATTCCAGGTAGTTCGGGTCATCAACCCGCAACACGGTAATTGGCGCCAGCCCTTCGCCCGGATTTTGGCTTAAAGCAGAAACCGGATTCTTATATACATACACGCTATTTTCGCTCGGCGAGCCGGCCGCCACAAACCACGAGCCGCTATATTGCGTCAGGTTCAGCAGATATGTTTTGGCCCGCGATACGTCCCTGATAAAGTACGACTGATTATTCTGATGAAGCATAATTTTGGTTTGGCCGCTCGGCGCATTTTGGTCGGTTGCGTACAACACAATGTTCGTACCATACGTGTTGTACGCCAGCACATGTTGCAGCAGCGGCGTAGCGTCCAAGCTGCCCAAGGTCACCGTGCCAAGCGTCTCCGCCTTCGTGTCAAACACGAAATAATGGTTGTAAGCATCGTTCTGCAAGGTCAGCTGTGCCCGGGAGTTCAAGCTCAAATTTTTGCTCAAATTAACCGACTGGCTCGAGCTCTGGGTGTCGACCAAAATATACTCATAACTTCCGCCAAACACATGCTTGAGCAGCACGTGGCGGTTGTCGTTGGACCAATCCACCAGCTTGAGCGACTGCTTGGCGGTACTTGCGGTGAGCAAACCGGCGGGCAGGGAAATGGTCGAGATCTTTACACTCTTAGGATTTTTCAGGTCATACAAATCGAAGTCGGTAAGCGAGCCCGGCTGCTCGATCAAAAGCCAGCGCCTATCGGGGCTTTGCGTGGCCAGGCTTGGCGCTTTCGGGTACGTTTTCGTGGTCGTGGTCGTCAAATTTATGGGGAAGAGAAACGGATAATCGAAATGCTCGACCGTGCCGCCCTCGACCGTTACCGCGCGCTGCCAGGTGCGGTAGCCGTTGCGCTGGATTTTCATCGTGTACGTGCCGGCCTCAAGCGTCAACCGCTCGCCGGTCGAACCGTTGCGTTGGCCGTTCAAACGTACCTGCGAGCCGCTCGGCGTCGACGACACGAAAATCAACCCGTTTTGAATAACCTGACCCTTGTGCAATCCATACCCGTACGCCGCATACAAAAGCAGTTTCGTGCTCAAAATTACCGCAATCGCAACCAATACATAGCCGGTGACGAGCTTGATCGTGTGCACGTGGCGTTTTTTGGGGTCGAGAAAATCCATCATATGTTTATTTTAGCGGCTTCTGCCATTATAGAACAAACGTGCTGAAACATTGCGCAAAATTTTTTGCAATGAACGGCAAGTCGCGTTACCATAAGTAGTAATTCATGGTGATACATTTTGACACTTTGGATCTTTGAAGGGTACATATTTCGTGACGAAAACCAACAATTTTATCGAGCTAAACGGCAAACGGTACGATGCAATCAGCGGAGCGTTTCTTGGTAAAGGTACGCAACCGGCAATGACGGCCCGGTCGGCGGCAATTGCATTGAAGCCCGTTGCTCAGCGCGGCATGGCCATGGATGGCATTGTGCCAAGCCACGGCATGACGCACAAAACAGCGCTCGCTCCAAAGAAGCCAACTGTCAAGCATCACGTCCAGCCGTTGGCCGCGCACCATCCCGAACACGCCAAGACGCTTAGGCGCGACGTGGTCAAGCAGCCGATAATTACACCCAAAAAGCCGCTCAAACCGCAGGCGCCGACGGATATTATCAAGCAGAATCCGGGCGTACTTGCCGTGATGCCAAAGCTTTCGTCGCAAGTCGTCGACCCGGCTCGCGCCTCGCGCGCTTTAGGAGTGGCGCACAGCCCGCAAGTTGAACGATTCCGCAAACTCCGGCCACAATACGGCACCCACGCAGCCGCATTATCGCAGCCAACCCATCGCCCAGTCGAAAGCACCAGCCCGAATAGAATCACATCGCGCCGCGCACAACCTTTGCACTCACCCGGCGAGGATGATATTTTCGAACGAGCTATCGCTCACGCCACCAGTCACGAGCAGCCCGCCCCCAAAGAATCGCGCCGGCAAAAAGCCAGGCGCGCCAGCCGCAGGCACAAACGCTCGCTCAGCATTCTGACCAGCGTTTTGCTGGTCGTCGTGCTCGGCAGCTTTATATTCTGGCAAAACCGCGCCGACGTCGAATTGCAACTCGCCGCAGCCCGATCCGGCGTCGCCGCCAGCATGCCGGCCTACAGACCGAGCGGTTTCGCCGTCAAAGGCCTAACCTACAGCCCAGGCACGGTCACCATCGGTTTTCATAGCCCAAGTAACCAAAACTACAGCGTCGTCCAAAAAACCTCAAATTGGGACAGCCAAACCCTGCTCGAAAACTACGTCGCCACCAGCGGCCAGCCGTACAACGCCTACCAAGCCGCCGGCCGCACCGTCTACATTTACGGCAATGGCAACGCCACCTGGGTCAACGGCGGCATCTGGTACCAAGTCAACGACAACGAGAACCTCAACAAAAACCAAATCATCGACCTCGCCACGAGTATGTAGTACGATGCACAAATGAAAGTTTTGTTCGTCTGCCGCGAGAATAGAGGTAGAAGTCAAATAGCGCTGGGTTTCTACCATCAACTTCATCCAGGCGACGCCGCTTCGGCCGGCACGATGGTCGAGACTCCTGGCCAGAAACTCGGTGAACTTACTCCGCCAGGTAAAACCGTGTCGCTGATGGACGAGCTTGGCATAGACATGTCTGACAACGTACGCACCCAGCTCACCAAAGAAGCGTTGGCAAACTACGACAAAATAATTATCATGGCCGAACCCGAGAACACACCAAGCTGGCTGCGTGAAAATCCCAAAACGGAAATATGGAATATCGAGGACACGAAGGGCAAAACTATGCCCGAAGCCCGTGTTATCCGCGACGAAATCAAAATCCGCGTCGCCGACCTCGACCGCCGCTTACGCGCAAGCAAATAGCCCAGATTTTCCAGCCAGCACTTTTTCTCTTATAATAAGAACTCATGAAGCCGACACGGACAAGATTTGCGCCGAGCCCGACGGGGTTTTTGCATGTGGGCGGAGTGCGGACGGCTTTGTTTGCGTGGCTCGTGGCGCGGCAGAGCGGCGGACAGTTTATTTTGCGGATCGAAGATACCGACCAGGCGCGCGAAGTGCAGGGAAGTGCCGAGCATATTCAAAAAAGTCTCAAGTGGCTTGGGCTCGATTGGGACGAAGGCCCGGAAGCCGGCGACGAACATAGCCCGTATTTCCAAAGCCAACGGCTGGATACTTATAAAGATTGGGCGCAAAAACTTGTTGACAGCGGGCGAGCCTATGCCGATCCGTATTCGCCGGAAGAATTGCAAGAATTTCGCGAGCACGCCAAGGCCGCCAAAAAGCCGTTCCTATTCCGCGAGCATCGGCCAGAAAACCCGCCAGCTTGGGACGGCTCGCAGCCGTTGCGGCTAAAATCCGAGCCAAAAAATTACGACTGGCACGACGAAGTTATGGGCGACTTGCACGCTGGCTCGGAAACCATCGACGATTTTATCCTCGTAAAATCTGACGGCTTTCCGACCTACAATTTCGCGCACATCGTCGACGATTATGCAATGCAAATCACGCATGTCATCCGAAGCCAAGAATTCCTAGCCAGCGTGCCGAAATATTTGAACTTGTACGAAACCTTGGAAATTGAACGGCCGCTGCTCGCCACCGTGCCGTTCGTGATGGGCCCGGACGGCAAGAAAAAACTATCCAAACGCGACGGCGCGAAAGATATTTTGGATTATGCCAAAGAAGGCTATCTGCCCGAAGCGTTGCTCAACTTCATGGCCACGCTCGGCTGGAACGACGGCACGGAGCAGGAGATTTTTAGCCGTGACGAACTCATCGCCAAGTTCTCGCTGGACCGCGTGCAAAAAAGCGGCGCGGAGTTCGACGAGCAGCGTTTGCTCTGGACGAACGGCCACTTTATTCGGCAACTGCCGCGCGACGATTTGTTTGAAAAAGTTGTGAGTTTTTGGCCACCGGAAGCCGTGGATTTTGACGACGAGTACAAGAAGCGCGTGCTAGCGCTCGTCCAGGAACGGCTGAAATATTTTGCGGAATTACCCGAACTCACCAGCTTTTTCTTCAAAGATTTGCCGGTCAACGCCGAGCTGTGGCAAGATCACAAGCAGCTCAAAAAACTTTCAAGCGAAGAGTTAAGAAGTTTGCTGGGACAAAGCAAAGTCAGCCTAGAGCAAAGCGATTTCAGCCTGGAAGATTTGACCAAGCGCCTGAACGACTTGCTCGAAGCGGCCAACCAAAAGCCGGCCGTACTTTTCAGCCTTATCCGCATCGCCACCACGCAAGCGCCAGCCAGCCCGGGTCTCGCCGACACGTTGGCCGTGCTTGGCAAGGAAACCAGCTTGCGTCGTATTGATACGATGCTCGCCGCGTTCTAGTCTGCAAGCGTAAGCATTGGTGTACAATAGAGCGAATGGACGACGAACAAAAATATCCAGAAAGTATTGAACCGGCGACACTGCCGGAAAAACCGAAGAAGTTGGAGCGGGTTGCCAAAAAGCTCATGCCGGCTACGGCGGTGTCGGTGGCCAATAATCCTAAGTTACCGCCTGGTGCGCCGTTCAAATTGAAGCTCAAACATTTTCTGTACGAAAAATTGACGCGCAAAGAATATGTCATCGGCGCCATCGTGTTCGTGCTGTTGTTTGGCAGTGCGATCGCGTTTGGGCTGGCCAACAAAGCCGGTGCGCCAACGCCGCCGGCCGCGAACAAACCCGTGGCCAAAATCATCACCTCGCCGCTGACCGGTTTGCCAGTGACGGCCACGCAAGCCAAACGGCCGGTGACCGGCGTGATGATCGAAAACACTGATTTCGCGCGGCCGCAATCGGGCCTGGGCTCGGCCGGCGTCGTATTCGAAGCTATTGCCGAAGCAGGCATCACGCGTTTCCTGGCGTTGTATCAAGAGGCCGCGCCGAAAAACATCGGCCCGATCCGTAGCGTGCGACCGTACTATTTGCAATGGGACATGGGATTTAACGCATCCATCGCGCATGTTGGCGGCAGCCCGACCGCATTGAGCGACATTACCAATTGGGACGCCCGCGATATCGGTGAATTTGCCTACGGCTCGTATTACCACCGCATCTCGTCACGTATTGCGCCACACAACGTGTATACGAGCATGGCTGATTTGAATGCCATTGAAAAATTAAAACACTGGACGAAGAGTGTCTTCACCGGCTTCGCGCGCAAGCCCGATACCCCAAGTAAAACTCCGAACGCCACCAGCATCAACTTCGCCATTTCCTCGTCGGACTTCAATGTGCATTACGCATACGATGCCAAACACAACGCCTATTTGCGCTGGGAAGGCGGTGCCAAACACATCGACGCCAACACCGGCAAGCAGCTGGAACCGAAAGTCGTCATCGGCATGGTGGTGCCGTTCTCGCTCGGGCCGCTCGATTCTACCGGCGCATATTATTCGGACTATTCCGCCATCGGTTCGGGCAAGGCCTACGTTTTCCAGGACGGCACGCTGACCGTTGGCAAATGGTACAAAGCCAGCAAAACCAGCTCGCTCGAATTCCTGACCGCAAGCGGCAGCTCCCTCAAACTAAACGCCGGCCAGACGTGGATTACCGCGCTCGCCGACACCGGCGAGATAAGCTACCACGGTCCGGCCACAACAAAGTAAGAGAAACATGAACCACTTTCAGGCTCTCCGCATTCAAATCCGCGCCTATCTTATATTCGTCATTCTTGTCGAGAACTTATTGATTATCGTCGGCCTGTGGTTTGTACTCGGCCATTTTGACGTTTCGCTTGGGTTCGCGGCACTCGGCGCGTACGCGGTCAGTGTCGTTATGACGTTTATCATTACCTTTGCGGCGACCGATTACGCGCTGCAGCCGCTCAAAGCCGTTTGGCTAACCATCCTGCACATACTTCCCGGCGACCACCGCGTTGCCGCGCCGAATATCAGCAAGTTGCCGGTCGGACGCACATTGGTCGCGAGTTTGAGCGCGCAAATCTACCAAATCGCCAGCATTGCCGAACAATACGACAGCGAAGAGCAAAAGACCGCAAAAATGGAAAAAACACGCAGCAATTTGATCGCCAACGCCCTGCCGTTGCCGCTGCTGGTACTGGACAAGGAGAGCAACGTCATTTTCGCCAACGAGAGCTGCCTCAGATATTTGGAGCAAACTGCGCCGGAGGTCGTCGGCAAAGATGTTTATTCCGTGCTCGACATGTCATTCTCGAGCGACGACACGTTTGATACCTGGCTTCGCAAAGCCAAAACCAGCACCGTCACCGCGACCAAAACCTGGGAGCGCGTCCGCTTGAACCGGCCGGGCAATCCGCTGCAATTCGACCTCGCCGCGTATTATAACAAGGACAATCCTTCGGGCGTCGAAACCGTGCTCGTGCTGTTCGACCACACCGAAACGTATGCCCAAGACGACCAGGCCATGAGCTTCGTCGCGCTGGCTGTCCACGAACTGCGCACGCCGCTGACACTGTTGCGCGGCTATATTGAACTATTCGACGATGAGTTGGGCGACAAGCTCGATGACGAGCTTAAAGATTTTATGTTCAAGATGAATGCGGCGGCGCAGCAGCTCAGCGCGTTCGTCAATAACATTCTGAACGTCGCGCGCATCGAGGGCGACCAGCTGTTTCTGCGGTTGCGCGAAGACAATTGGTCAGAGACCGTGCAGGCGGCTGTCCGTTCGTGGGCGCTCCGCGCGCACGTGCGCGGCATCAAGATCGAATGCCAAGTCGCGCCCGGCTTGCCGACCGTCGGCGTCGACCGCGTCAGCATTTATGAAGTTATCAGCAATCTCATCGACAACGCCATCAAATACAGTGGGAATGGCAAAAAAATCGTTATCAAATCCGCGCTCACGAAAGACGGCTTAGTCGAAACTACCGTGCAGGATTTCGGCGTCGGCATCCCGGAAAGCGTCATGCCCAACCTCTTTAGCAAATTCTACCGCAACTACCGCAACCGCGCGCAAATCGGCGGCACCGGCCTCGGCTTATATCTCGCAAAAACCATTGTCACGGCACACGGCGGCAATATTTGGGTTCGTTCGAAGGAAGGCGAAGGCACGACATTCGGCTTCACGGTCATGCCGTACGCCAAACTTGCCGACGAACAGAAAAACGGTGATAATAAGGACATCACGACAAGCGCCCACGGCTGGATCAAAAACCACTCGTTGTATCGCAGGTAAATTTGGAAACACAAGGAATGGCAGACGAACAAGCAATCAACCAAGTACAACCTAACGGCCGAAAGCTACTCTGTATCGAAGACGAGCACTTCATCGGCGAGCTGTACGACCGCGCGCTCACCAAAGCCGGCTACGATGTGACGGTTGTCGTTGACGGACTGGAAGGATTGAAGCAAGCCCAGACAGACCAATACGACATCATCCTGCTTGATCTCATGGTGCCAAATATGACTGGTATCGAGATTTTGCTGCATTTGCGCGACCCGGCTAAAACACCGAAACTCCACAGCAAAATTATCATCACGACCAACCTGGAGCAGCGCGAAGAAATCCGCGCCGACATCGAACGCCAAGCCGACGGCTATCTAGTCAAAGCCGAAATCACCCCCCGCGAACTCGTGGAATTTTTAAGCACCGTCAATTGAGCTTTTCAAACTATGAACGAACTATCAAAACAGAGCCTAGAACTTCTCCGTGAGGCTAAGCGGCATATTAAACAAAGGCACAGCGAAACGACAACCATTGGCGCGGCAGTTCGTACAAAAGCTGGCAAAATATACACGGGTATAAATCTCAAATACCGAACACGCAACACCAGCACTTGCGCCGCAATAACGGCCTTGCATAACGCTCTCAATGACGGCGAAACGGCATTCGACACAATCGTTGAAGTTAAATACTTTCCAGAGTCCGACACCTATGAAATTGTCAATGCCTGCGGGCTGTGCCGCCAGCTTTTTGCTTATAACACGCCACTCAACGTCATCATAAATACCGGCACTTCGCTAGAAATCAAAAGTAGTGAGACGCTTCTGCCCTACAGCTTTTTGTAATCCGAGCATATAATTTAACACTGTATGCGAGAGAATGAGCAAGACGGTGTGAGCGTACATGCGGGGTTTCCGAATCCGGCGGCGGATAAGAGCTTGAGCGGCCTGGATTTGAACCGGCTGCTGATTCAGAATTCGGCAAGCACATTTTTGTTTCGGCTACGCGGAAATGAGTGGGAAGAACTCGGCATTTTTGACGGCGACATTGCCGTTGTCGACCGTGCGCTGGACGCACGAAAAGACGACCTGGTGATTTGGTGGAGCGAACACACGGACGATTTTGCCATCTCGAAGTACAAAAATGTCGAAGCCGGCGCGGTCATGTGGGGCGTCGTCACATCTGTCATTCACAGATTTCGGAAGGATTCAAAATGAGCCAAACCATTTTTGCACTCATTGATTGTAATAATTTTTTCGTCAGCTGCGAGCGGATTTTCCGGCCGGATTTAGAAGGCAAGCCGGTGGTCGTGCTCAGCAGCAACGACGGCTGCGCAGTGGCGCGAAGCAACGAAGCCAAGGCGCTCGGCATTCCGATGGGCGCACCGGCGTTCCAATATCGACAGCTTTTTCGGGATAAAAACGTCGTGCAGTTTTCGGCGAATTTTGAGTTGTACGGCAACATCAGCAAACGCATCACGCAAATTTTGACCGAAGTTTGCCCGCACATCGAAGTCTATTCGGTCGACGAATCATTTTTGGATTTGTCGGCACTCGATATCAAAGATTATGCCGAGTGGGGCAGGGCAGTTCGTGCGAGGATTTTGCGCGAAATTGGCGTGCCAGTCTCGATCGGCGTCGCGGCGGCCAAAACGCTGGCCAAGCTCACGAGTGAAGTCGCGAAGCGAGAGAACGAACATGGTGGGGCAGTGAGTTTTATTAATTGCCGGCCGGAATTTTTGGAACGCACGCTGGAGGGCACACCAATCCACGAAGTTTGGGGCGTGGGCCGCAAGCTCGCGCCGAAATTACGGGTCGAAGGAATCAACGATGCGCTGGCGCTCAAAAACATGCGGCCGCAATACGCGCAGAAAATCATGGGCATTCACGGCCGCCAAATGGTGAGCGAGCTGAACGGCGCGAGTTGTTTGCCGCTAGAAGTGACCGGCAAAATCGCCAAAAGCATCATGCGCTCACGCACGTTTGGCGAGGACACGAACGAAGCGTACGTGCTGGAGGCGGCCGTCGCCAGCCTCGCCGCACAGGCCGCGTTTCGCTTGCGCAGCGCCAGTTTGCTCGCCCGAACTATCGGCGTTTTTGCCAACACCAATCGCCATAAACCCGGTTACCGCCGCTGGTCGCGCGAGATTAAAATTAGCCAGCCCGTCAGCGACAGCGGGCAAATCATCAGCCTGCTTGTCAATAAATTGCCGGAAATTTACTCAGCTGGACAAAATTACCACCGGCTTGGCGTATTTCTGTATGACTTTGTGCCGACCGGCGCGCTACAAACCGATTTGCTCGGCATGGTCGATACCGAAAAGCACGACCTCGCGGCCGCACGCATGCAAGCGCTCGACAAAATCAACGCCCGCCACGGCAAAAACAAAATTCACTACGCCGCCGAAAACCTTGCCCAAACCTGGCAACCAAAACATAATTTACGCAGCCCGCGCTACGTCAGCAACTGGGCCGAACTGCCACTCGCCCGCATCCATCCAAAAATCCGAAAATAAATATGTCGCCGGCAGGTATTGTAGCTGGTGTTCGAGTTCTCAAAACTAGCAAATCGTGAGCCTAGCTAGCACACTGTCAATAAAGATTCTTACATAAGCAACTGTGCTGAACCGGTTATGATAAATGATTATTGACTAGCGTATAAGGAGAAAGCGCATGCATAGATCTTTTGAAGGACTTAGACGTAAGCATAAAATCCTTGCAACAACAGCAAGCTTGTGTGCGGCTACAGCACTTGTCGGTATGACGCCAGCGGCCGCTCTGGCGGCTGATAGTACTACCAGCCGCGCGCAAGCGTTTGCCTCCGCGGCGCAGGAATTTCAGGTGCCGGAGGAGGTACTGCTAGCCTTGTCATACAACGAATCACGTTGGGAGGCTCCGGGCGGGATGAGTGGCGATGGTGGCTACGGCTTGTTCGATTTGCGTACACAGCAGCCACAAATGCCGAGTGGCAGCGGACTCGGCAAGATGACGACTACGCAAACTGAGCCTACCGGTTTTTATACGCTCAATACGGCAGCTTCGCTGCTCCATGTTTCTAAGTCCGATCTAGAGACAAACGGCACGGACAATATTCGTGGCGCTGGGGCAGTACTCGCACAGTACGAGAAACAAATCAACAACAATGCACTTCCTACATCAGTGAACAATTGGTACGGCGCACTCGAAGAATTTAGTGGCGCAACCAACGTGCAGATGGCACAGAACTTTGCCGACGCAGTCTTTGCTACCATGAAGTCTGGCGCTGCCATGACCACAGACGACGGGCAAACGATAACTCTCGCTGCCATGCCGAATCTCATTCCGAACAAGAATGTCACCGTGCCAGGTATAACAGCTAGTGCAAACCCCGCAAGCACCCCGTCGGCCGAGTGCCCTTCATCCCTAAAATGCTCATTTATGCCAGCTGCTTATGCGCCGGACAGCAGTACTGACCCTACGAACTATGGCAACTACGATCTCGCCAATCGCCCAACCGACAATATGAAGATTAAGTACATATTTATCCATGATATGGAAGGTTCATATCAAGGCTCTATCGCCTGGTTCCAGAATCCAGCTGCTTATGCCAGTGCCAATTACATGGTGTCGTCAACTGGCGCAGTCACGCAAATGGTGTTGAATCAAAATATTTCTTGGGGCGTGTATAACTGGTACGACAATATGCACGGCATCAATATTGAAAATGAGGGTTTTGCCGCTCGGGGCGCCAAGTGGTTTACGCCAGCTATGTATCAGACTGACGCAACGCTTATCCGTTGGTTAGCCGCCAAATATAACATTCCGCTCGATCGACAGCACATTCTGGGACATGATAATATTCCCACGCTCCTGGCATCGGAAATGCCGAATCAGCACTGGGATCCGGGCCCGTTCTGGAATTGGTCATACCTAATGGATCTCGTGCTCGGGGAGCCTACGAACATCTCGTCCACGACAACCGAGAACGTACAGCCTATAAAGGTTGGCGATGTGGTTACCATCTCACCAAACTTTGCAACCAACAAGCCAGTAGTTACTGACTGCTCAACCGGTACCTGCAAGACCCTGCCATCACAAGGTGCAAATTTCGTGTACCTATACACTAAACCGAATACCGCCTCAGCGTTGCTTACTGATCCGTATGTCCACACCGATGGTTCGCCTGGTACTACTGAAGATGACGATTGGGGGGATAAGGCAAGCACCGGAGCGGAATACGTTGTCGCTAAAGTCCAAGGTTCCTGGACGGGCATCTACTACGCTGGGCAAATCGGCTGGTTCTATAATCCGACCGGCAAGGGCAGCACAGCTACGGTCACCCAAAGTGCCACGATTACACCGCGCGCCGGCCTATCGTCAATCCCAATATATGGTGCAGCGTATCCAGAGGCATCGGCCTATCCCAAAGCTATTCCAGTGCCAGAACTAGATGCACTTTACACTATACCTGCGGGTGAGGTCTATCCAACCACTGGAGAAAATTTGCCAACCGATTACTACAATGCCGTTACCTACAACTATAGCGCTCCCGATGACCACTTCCTGGTTATTGGCCATCAACAATACTACCAGATTTGGTATAATCATCGCATTGCCTATGTCAGGGCAGCTGACGTGCAAGTAGGGAAGAGTAGTTAGACATTACTGGTTGCTGCATCGATTAGCGGAAGGTAACGGGAGGCGCCCAACGCAAGCGCTTCCACTGCTGTAAAATTTCTTTGGTGACCCCTGCGGGATTCGAACCCGCGATCTTCTGGATGAGAACCAGATATCCTGGGCCACTAGACGAAGGGGCCACACCTCATGAGACAAACCTAACGGTTTTTCTCACCTAAGCGGGGCGTCGAAGTAAATTCGTCGCTCCGGCTGCTCTTTTCCCTTGCACGAGAACTAAGCTTGAGACATACTACCACATCTGTTAGTAAGCGTCCAGGTTGGCGGTTGCATCGCAAAGCGAAAAAACAGATAATAAGCGTAAGTTATGAGTGGGATGCTAAAATGAAAAACCTATTCGGCCGACACAAGAAGGAAGGTGGCACTACCGGCAGCTTGGCGGCGTCTTTGCGCGACGAAAAGCTGAAATCGGCCATCATCCTTGATACTATCGAAGACGGCGTAATGCTTATCGACGCGCAGAAAAATATCCAGCTGTTCAACCGCGGGGCGAGCGAAATTACCGGCTGGCCAAGCGAAGAAGCGACGCACCTCAATTGCAGCTCGGTCATCAAGCTCGTCAACGCCAAAGGCGAACCATACGGCGAGACTGAAGACCCGTTCAGCCGCATTTTCACATCCGGCACGACCATCCGCGACAACGCAGCGACACTCGTCACGCGCTCGGACAAACGCGTGTCCGTGACGTTGAGTGTTTCGCCGCTCATCGACGAGCACAAAGCGGTGACTGCGGCGGTAGCAATTTTCCGTGACGTTAGTCAAGAACGGGCCGAGGAGCAGCAGCGTGGCGAGTTCATCAGCACGGCCAGTCATGAGATGCGTACGCCGGTCGCCGCCATCGAAGGCTATTTGGCACTGACGCTGAATGACAAGGTCAGTACGATTGACAGCCGCGCCCGCGATTATCTGGAAAAAGCACATGCCAGCACCCAACATCTCGGCAAGCTGTTTCAGGATTTGCTAACGAGCGCAAAGGCCGAAGACGGCCGGCTCAGCAATCACCCGAGCGTGATCGAGATGGGCGCATATTTGCAGCAGCTGACCGAAGACCTCAAATTTGCAGCCGAGAAGAAAGGCCTATTCAACGAATTCATCCTTGGATCCTCGTCCAACGTCATCGACGCCAGTCGCGATGCAAACTCCAGAAAGGTCGTCAAACCGCTGTACTACGTCCTTGCCGACCCCGACCGCATGCGCGAAGTCATCACCAACCTTTTCGACAACGCCTGCAAATACACCGAGCAGGGCAAAATCTCCATCGGCCTCACCGGCAACACGGAAGTCGTGCAGCTGTACGTACGCGACACCGGGCCAGGCATTCCGCGCGAAGACGTTCCGCATTTGTTCCAGAAGTTTTACCGCGTCGACAACAGTGTAACGCGTACCATTGGCGGCACCGGACTTGGCTTGTTCATTTGTCGCAAAATCGTCGAGCTATACGACGGGCGCATTTGGGTCGGCAGCGAACTCGGCAAGGGCAGCACCTTTTACATCAACCTGCCACGACTGAGCACGAGTAAAGCCGGACAGCTCCAAGCCGAGGAAGCCGCCAAATCTCAAACCACTTTGCCGCAAATTGCTTCGCCAACTTCTGCATGACATGGTACAATTTAGAAAACATAAGCTTGGAAATAATACTTTGAAAAATAGACGGGAACAGTAGCAGTCATGGCAAAAATCATGCTGGTCGAGGACGACACAAATCTGAGCGAGATTTACCAGGCACGCCTAGCGGCCGAGGGCTACGAAATCGTTTCGGCACACGACGGCGAAGAAGCGCTGGCGCTGGCTGCCAAAGAAAAACCGGATTTGATAATTTCTGATGTGATGATGCCGAAAATCAGCGGTTTTGAAATGCTCGACATTTTGCGCAATACCGACGGGCTGAAAGCCACCAAAGTCATTATGCTCACCGCGCTTGGGCAGGCCGAGGACAAAACGCGCGCCGAAGGACTTGGCGCTGACCGCTACTTGGTGAAATCGCAAGTCACGCTCGAGGACATTGTCAAGGCTGCACAGGAGTTGCTGCTGGAGGGCGCTAGTCCACCGGCCACTGTAGCGCCGGCCGTCGCCGTTCCGGCTCCGATTCCAGTGGCGCCAAGCCCGCCAATTCCAGCCGCCGCGGTCGCAGCTCAGCCAACGCCAATGACGACCATTCCCGTGACAATGCCGCCAATCGCACCAGCCAGCGCAACCACACCAATTCCAGTCACCGCGGTGGCAAGTGCGCCCGCCGCTGCGGCTCCATCGACAATTCCACCGAGCCCGCCGCAACCAGCAGCTGCTCCGATCGAGCCTCCCAATCCAAATGCGACCGCGGACAATAAACTTGTCACTGACGCCGTAGAAGGCTTGCTGGAAGGTGTTGGCAATAAGCCCACCGCAACACCGAAACCTCAAACGACCCCAATCGTCACAACACAATCTCCCGTACCACTTGCCAAGCCTGCACCACCAGAGACAACTCTTCCAAAAGCAACTCCGTTAACAGAACCAGAACCCGCTCGAACCACCGACCTGCTGAAAGACCAAAACATTGAGCCAGACAAAAACAGCGAGCCTTCTGGCGGCGACCATGTTACCGTTGCCCACAAAAAGATTATCGCTCCCATAGACGATCCGGCCTTCAAAAAACCTGACCTGAACTCGCTCCTCGCCGCCGAGGAAAACAAAAACCCAGGCACCATAAACCAGCCCATAGTTACTAGCGACGCAGCAGGCCAGACCACCGCCAAACTCGCTACGTCCGCGCCGCACCAGCCCGGCCACGTCATCGCACCAGACACTGCGGCTACCGACTTGAATCAGGGCGGCAGCATAGACCCCGGCAGCATCGCATTGTAAACTTGTAGAGTCCATTCCGAAACCTGCTTTTGCTTCCAAACTTGATGATTTTTGAGCCAAAAAGGGCAAGCTTGGATCGGAATGAGGTTATGGAATGAACTCTAATGTGCGTATCAACCGTTTTGTGGCCAATGCGACCGGCTTGAGCCGCCGCGCTGCCGACAAACTTATCGAAGCAGGGCAGGTGAAGGTCAACGGCAAGCCGGCAGAAACCGGCACGCAGGTTTCTGCCGATGACACGGTTTTGTTTGGGTGGCAAAAGCTTAAGCTGCCAGAAAAATCCCTGACAATTTTGTTCAACAAACCCGCCGGCTACGTCTGCAGCCGCAACGGCCAGGGCAGCAAAACCATTTACGATTTGCTTCCACCCGAGCTGCATAATATCAAACCTGTCGGTCGGCTCGACAAAGATTCATCCGGATTATTATTGATGACTGACGACGGCGAACTCGCCCACAAATTAACGCACCCAAGCTTCCAAAAAGAAAAAGTCTACGAAGTCGAGCTCGACAAGCCGCTCGCGCCCGAAGACAAAATCAAAATCGAGCAAGGCGTTCGGCTCGAAGACGGCCCGAGCAGACTCAGCCTGCAAGGCCTGGGACAAAACTGGCAAGTCAAAATGCACGAAGGCCGCAACCGCCAAATCCGCCGCACCCTCGCCGCGCTCGGTTACACCATCACCAAACTCCATCGCACACACTTCGGCGGCTACGTTTTGCATGACCTCAGGCCCGGAAGTTACAAAACAGTGCAAGGCCGCCCGCATTTTCGGTATACTTAAAACTATAAAGGTCAGCTGAACAAATGCCAAAGCCCGCAACAAGCAAAAAATTGCATCGTCTAACACAAGCAAACGTTATTGCGGCCCTGGCGTTCGTGCTTATTTTCGGGGCGTTCGGCATACACTACTTATTCACCAGCCACGCCGCCGCCGGCTTGCAAACCTCTGTCACCTGGAAGGGCGTCAGCGGCAAAGTAGAGAACAAGGTTTCCAGCCTCTGCGTCACCACCCCTGGCACAAGCAAAGGAAGCAACGGCACGCACCTGCAGCTCGCCGCGTGCGACAGCCGAACCGGGGAAAAGTGGACGTTGACTTGGGGAAGTGGCGACGGCAACATCAAAAACACGACGGTCGTCAACGGTTACAGTCAATGCCTGGACGATACCGACTCGAGCACCACGCCCAATACCTCTGTGGAAGTATGGGCGTGCAATGGGCAAGCCTCATCACAGACCTGGCAGACCGGCTACGGCGACGGCACGATTCGCATCCACGGCATGTGCCTTGGCACGTCAGGCAATAAAACCGGCTCCGGCGCGACGCTGGCACTCATGAACTGCACGACCACGCCGCCGACGCCCTCGGTAGGCCTGACCGCACCGAAATCCGGCGCCAATGTCAGCGGCACAGGCGTTGCCGCTAGGGCGAGCGCCAGTACGTCAGCAGGAAGCATTAGCAGCATCCGGCTTACCATCAATGGCGCTACCCTAAAAACCTGCACGAATGCCAGTTCATGCGCTGCAAGTTGGAATGTGTCGAAGCTCAAAAACGGTTCATACACCGTCGGGGCTACCGCCACGGCATCTGGCGGCGGCAGCAAAGCAACAAGTGAGTCCGTGACCATTAAAAATGCTTCACCGGCACCAAAGCCCGGCTCGGCACCGCAGCCAAAATCAAACCCCGCACCAGCGCACCAGAGTTCGTCTTCTACCTCCGGTCCAGGTTCCGCGTCCACCACCAACTCAACATCGACCCAGAAGTCAACAGTCGCCACTCTAACAACGCCCAATAACTCATCAAGCTCTACGCCCACCAGCTCCAATCCCGCTAATCTTGCAACGACAAATAACAACCCGGCCAGCAAAAGTTCGTCGAGCGCAGCCGGACCCGCAATCATCATCACACTGCTGCTTTTGGCTGTCGCGGCCGCCCTGGTCGTGTTTGTCCGGCGAAGGCAGGCGCAGAAACCGATGGCTGCCGATGTTGATTTAGAGTCGGCGAATTTGCCGGTTTTCCCGCGCGAGGATCCCGCCCAAACCGCGGCACGCCTAAACTGGTGGCAGACGGACCAAGAACGTCAACAGAACGCCCAGCAAGAACCAGGCCAAAATGACAATAACGTCCCCGACATGTACGCTGAAGGCCGCAAACGCCTCGAGGAAGAAGAAAACCACAACCACCCGGAAGCCTAGCGCACCCGCCCAATCTACCACACCAGCTTTGGCAATTATAAACTCGGGAATCTGCAATTCGGCACATTCCAAAAACTGGAAGTTATTATGCTCCAGCCTGCGCTGCCCAACGAACGGCTGCCTGCTCAGCGAGCGAATCAAGCTCACCTATAAGCTCAGTAAGTTCTTGTCCTTGCTCAGATGCCGCGTCAACTGTCCCGAATTGAGCGTCTGTGAGAGTGTGTCTCGCTAAATCACGGGCAAACCACGCAGCATCTTCAACAGTACTTCGAGAAAATTCGCCAATACCGCAGTCACGACCATCTTCCAAATCGTGGATAATTAAACTGCACTCATAGGCATGATATCCCGGAGTTAGGCGTGCGCACCGGTCGGAAAGCCACCCTTTGGCAAATTTTTCCTGCTGTTCTCCTGGAACTCCTTTTTCTTGATCAGCCATCATAACACTCCCTAAATTAAGATGATGGCTGAATTTAGGCTCTCTGGAATTGTCAATCAAAAACATATTCCATCATGCTATGCAAATCTTTCTACCTCTGTTATAATGCTGGTTAATGGCAGCTAAAAAACTTCCGATTGTGGCGATTGTGGGGCGGGCGAACGTTGGCAAGTCCAGCTTGTTTAATGCAATTCTTGAGCGGCGTGAGGCGATTGTGGCGCGCGAGGCCGGGACGACACGCGACAGTATCATGGCGAAGGCGAGCTGGCGCGGGCAGGATTTTTGGCTGGTCGACACGGCCGGCATGAAAGACGCTGAAGACGATTTTGAATTCACGATCCAGGAACAAATTCTGCAGGCCGCCGACAGCGCCGACGTGATTTGGGTCGTGGTCGAAGCCGATACAATCATTACCGAAGAGGATCGGCGTGTTGCCAAGCTGGCGCTCAAAAGTAAAAAGCCGGTGTTTCTGGTCGTCAACAAAATCGACAAAGCGCGGGGCAAGCTGGACAATTTCGAGCGGCTCGGCATCAAACCGATTATCCAAACTTCCACGACGCAGCACCGCGGCATCGACGAGTTACTCGAACAGCTCGCAGAAATTGTTCCAAAAGCAAATCTGGCCGACGCTGACGACCGGTTGCACATCGCGCTGCTTGGCCGGCCGAACGTCGGTAAGTCGCTCTTATTTAATACGCTCGCCAAAAAGCAGCAGGCGATCGTCGCCGACAAAGCCGGCACGACGCGCGACATTAACCGCGCCGTCGTGAAATATGGGGGCAGGGAAATTGAAATTATGGACACGGCGGGCATCCGACGGCCGGGCAAAATCGGTGTGGGCATCGAGCATTTCAGCGTCGTGCGCTCGCTCGCGGCAATTGAACAAGCCGATATTTGCTTCTTATTGATGGACGTGAACGAGTTGAATGTCGGGCTCGACCAGAAAATCGCCGGCATGATAAAAGACGCGGGCAAAGGCCTGGTTTTGGTCGTGGCAAAATGGGATGCGGCCGAAGAACGCGACGCCTTCACACGCGACGCACTGGCGCCGCAAATCGCGCACACGTACGATTTCGTGCCGTGGGCGCCGCTGATTTTCACCAGCGCCGTGACCGGCCCAAATGTCACAAAACTTTTTGACATCGCGCTCGAAATCGATGAACGCCGGCAACAACGTTTCAAAACGCCGGAACTCAACCGCTGGCTGCGCGACGTCGTGGCTTCGCACCCGCCGGCCGGCCTGAAAAACCGCGCACCAAAACTTAACTACATCGTCCAGGAAACCGACAACCCCATCCCGGCCTTCAAAGTTTTCGGCAGCCAAACCCGATTTTTACACTGGAGTTACAAGCGCTACATGGACCGAAGTTTACGCGAAAAATATAACTACGAAGGCACGCCTGTCCAATTCTGGTTCATCGAAAAACACGAAAGCCACAAGCACGGCAGCTCACCAACCAAGGGCGCCGCGAGGCCGCCAAGAAAACTTCAGCAGTAGATCAGGGGGAGCACATGACCGAACACACCATTGGCCAGAAAATAACCAGTTTATTGCAGAGCCACAGTTGCTGGTTCGAAACGTTCAAGCATGAACCAGTACGCACCAGCGAGCAAGCGGCTGCAACCCGCCCAGGCTACACGCTCGCGCAGGGCGCCAAGATAAGCGGTGAAGGCAAACGATTCATCATGCTGGTCATGCCAGCCAATCAGAAGTTCAACAGCGCCAAGGTCAAAGCCGTAGCTCGCGCCAAAGACATTCGCTTTGCCACCGAGGACGAAGTTGCAACCATCACCAACGGCGTCATGCCCGGCGGCGTGCCACCGTTTGGTAATATGCTTGGCTTGCAGGTAATCTGCGGCTCAAGCCTGTTTAAAAACGAGAAAATAGTCTTCAATGCGGCGCGCGATTTTTCAATCGCCATGCGTGCAGCCGACTACCGCAAGCTGGTTCAGCCGCTGGTCACATACATCGTCTAACACAAAAAGGCTAAACAGCGTTATACTCTTACATATATGAGTTTATTTCAGCGGCGGCCGCAGGTAAGCGATCCGGTCAATTACGTGACGGTCGGGATGAATAAAACGGTTTTGATTGTCGGGCTGGGCAATCCGGGCAAAGAATATGACGGCACGCGGCATAATAGCGGCTTCGAGTGCGTCGACGAATTTGTCGATAAAAGCAGCGACATGGCGGGCTGGATTGCGAAGAAAGATCTGAAATGCTTGGCGAGCATCGGCCGTCTAGGCGAAACGCGCGTCATCGCCATCAAACCGACGACGTTTATGAATTTGAGCGGTGAGGCCGTGCGCGCGGTTAGCGACTTTTATAAAATCCATCCGAATCAAACCGTCGTCGTGCACGACGAGCTGGACATTCCGTTCGGGCAAATCCGCACGCGTACGGGTGGTTCATCGGCCGGACACAACGGCATCAAATCGCTGATCGAGCACATCGGCGAAGATTTTGGCCGCGTGCGTGTTGGCGTCGGTCCGAAAACGCCCGAGCAAATCGACAGCGCCGATTTCGTGCTCGGCAAATTCAGCAAAGAGCAGCAGGCCGAAATCCCGGCGCTCAAACGCGAAGCAAACGCCATCCTAACCGAATACGTTTTCGCCGCCGAACTCCCCGCCGAAACCCGCAGTTTTCTTATTTAAACGTTCTTTCCAAGAAACAATCTCTCGTACTTTTTCTAGAAAAAGTAAGCAAAAAGCGCGGGCTGCGTTTTGTCGCGGGGATCGCCTGCAAGTAAAACCACCTAAAATGCAAGAACTCGCCTATGGCTCAAACAGTTTGCATTTCTTCACGCCGCTTTTCTTTGCAGTCACTCTCCGGCCAAAGCCGATGTCCGCCAACAAGAAACTTGGCTCCGCTATGATTTAATAAAGCACGCCAAAGGCGTGCTTGCTGCTTCAGGGAAAAGAGCAGCGAGCTTGGTTTGCTTTAGCAAACTCGGCTTCGCCGATGAGCGATGAGAAAAACGATCAGGTTTGTCTCATACTAAAAGAGCCTCCGGAGGGGGTGGGCACCGCCGGAGGCTCATTTCAGGGCTCGAACGCGTCAAGCCCAAGTTACACCCTTCAACCCACCTTGAAGGTCTTCCGAAAGTTCCCGAAGGAATGTTCGGCCCACCGTAGAGGCTTGTCCGTCATTCGCCAAAACTCCAAAAAACGAGAGGGAATGCGGGGTTAAAGGGGTTAGTCTGTTTTAGAGCGCATATCAGCCCCGGAAATCAACCCAAGGGCAGGCGCACATAAAATAAGTGGAGGGTAACAACTTACACCATGGCACGCTCTAAAACAATCTAACAATTCGCTTTGGCACGAGGCCAAAGCTGTTAGAATTGGGGGTAAAAGGTACTTTAAGCATGAAGACCATGCTTACGGGTTGCTATTTTAGCAAAAACGTGTCACTGTGTCAATACTCTTTCAGGATTTTGTGTGATGGTCAAAAAACTTATATTAAATGCTAGTGGTTATCGGCCCACTCGCAGCCCTCAAGCGTGACACCCACACTACCACCCTCAGCTTTTGAAGCGTGACATTTTGTCGCTTTTATGACTGCTTCCTATACTCCACTAACGCTTCCTGCGGTGTCTTGTAACCGAGTACTGCCATGTACC